>JABGUA010000210.1 GCA_018646825.1 Piscirickettsiaceae bacterium | reverse complement strand
CGATAGTGATAAGGTTTCACCATCTGATCAAGTTGAAAACTTTTTATTTGGTGAGGTGCAATAATGTTACTTAAACTTAAAAATATTAAGCGCACTGAGTGGGCAAGCCAAGAAACGCATTGTTATCAAGCGTCTTTATATGTAGATGGCAAACCTGTTGCCGTTCTGAGTAACGATGGTCACGGCGGTTGTGATCGCGATTATTCGCACCCGAAGTTCAAGGGCGATTATCGCGCTAAGATGAATGAGATTAACGATCATTTCAAATCTTTGCCGCCTTCACCTTTTAGTTACGAGGGCGCAAATGGCGTTATGATCCATGATAGCTTGGATCAATCTTTGGAGTCTTGGTGCAGTGATCAGGTCAACAATTGGCTTTCTGAGAAGGAATTAAAGCGCAATTTAAAGTCTCATGTTTTAATGCAAATCAAAGGCAAGGACGGAATTTATCAAACCAAATTTCACCCAACTGTAACCAAGGGTGAATGGGTAACTAATAAGCATTCGGGTCAGACTAGGCGTATCTTAAATGATATGGATTTTTCCGATGCTTTAAATTTATGGAAGGAAAGTGCATAATGTTTTATATGGCATACGGAATGAACACCAACCGCGAATCTATGGCGGTTCGGTGTCCACAAGCGAAACCAATGGGCGCGTTTTACTTGCCAGATCATCGGCTAGTATTTCGCGGCGTTGCTGACTTTGTTCCAGACGTTGAAAGCGTTTTACCTGTTGTACTGTGGGAAATCACGCCCGATTGCTTGCGTTCTCTGGACGCGCTTGAAGGCTACCCGCATTTTTACAATAGGCGCAAATTAAACGGCGCATGGATTATCTATGAAATGGTCGATCAATCGCGCACTAGTTTACCTAGTGAGCATTATTATCGTATGATTGAGGAAGGATACAAAGATTTTGGCCTTGACGATTGGCATTTACGCCACGCTAAAGCAGACGCAAAGGAGCAAGCCGCATGATGTACCACCTACAGCAAACCGACACTAGCGGGAAAGTTCATTTAATTCCCGCTATTAAAGTTTCTATGACCGCTACGGAAATTTCATGGCTGATTGAGGGCTTAGATGCCCTCGTTTTGCCTAGTAGATCAAAACGCGTTAAACGTAGTTTGAAGCGCGCACTTACTGAAATTGAAAAGGAAAATACAAAATGACTAAAGCAAATAAAAATAATAAACCTTGGACTGCCGCAGATGATGCGGAGTTAGTGTTGATGCGTGAGGCTAAGACGCCAACGAAAGAAATTGCGAGAGCATTAAACCGAACACCTTCGGCGGTTATGAATAGAATTCGAAACAAGCAGATTCCTTACGGCAAAGAGCTGACATTTCGCGAAGTTGTGGATACAGCGTTTGCTAAAGGTGAAATTGAATTCGGTGAGCCAGACGAAAAGGGAAGCTTTGAACAACTAACAGATTTGCTAGGCCAGATGGAAGAAGATATTAAACCGAGCAAATGGTTTCCAAAGCTGCGGAAGTTTTTAAAAAAATTATTCGGGTTAAAATAACAAAAAATCAGGCGGGTTTTCCGCCTTTTTTTATTTACATAAGCCGAACAAATTATCGGGTTATAAAACCTACTGCTGTGTTATGAGCGCCAGTTGTTACAGGCAATGTGATGATTGGAACACCTTGTCCGAAAACAAAACGGATTTAAATCCCGATTATAATCCGCCCCGAACATAAATTTTCTTATATATGCCCTTGACCCCGAACATAAGAAATGTTATGTATTAGGTCTAGCAAAGAAAGGTAATATTATGACACAATCATTTCAATGGCTTATCACTTCATCAGGTCACTTCATGCACGGCACGGAAAAGAAGTTTTACAACAACTTAGCCCATGCTGAGGAGCTGCCCGAAAATTTTAAAGATGCTTGCCACATGGCGTATGATCATTGCAAGGACTGCACGTCTATTCGTGTTTTACGTCTTGATCGCGATACAGGCACTTTTGAAGATCAAACGGCTAAAGCTGTATATTTTATCGCGCAAAGCGTTTTAGACCTTAGAGACGAGGAGAACGGCGTTCCCGAATGGGCGCAAGAGCAGTTTGATGCCTTGGAACCAGTATTAGAGGGAGATTACTAATGAGTAATGCGCAAGTAGAAAATTTAGAGGAGTTTTTAACTTGGTTAAAGACTTGCCCAAATCATTACACAATTAGCTCGATGCAGGGCGGTTTTGTTCATGCAAAATTTTTAATTTCAGTTGAAAAGAAAAGGGAAGAGCAATGAAAAAAGACATAGAGCTTGAGCGTATGCTTAATGAAGTTTTTGCAAAAGTATTTGGGAAGGACTGGTAATGGCAAAATGGAATTTAAAAGGGGAGCGCATGGACATTAAAGATGTTCTTGTGCGTCTTAACGATATTATTCACGCGAAAGACCCGAAGGCTGAGGCTGTAAGGTTTAAGCGTGATCTAATCGTTAAATCAAGCGAGGACAAGTAACATGGAAAGACCAACTTTTAAATACATTCTTGACCGCTTAAACGCTATTAAAACGCAATCTGATTTAGAAGCACTGAAGTCCGATGTTGAGGATTACTTGCCTTTAGATAAGTTCGAAGAGGATTTTAATGTTACCGCAGCGGTTGATAATTTAAAACGTGACTACGTTAATAGAGCAATTCACAAAACTAAAACGCTATATGAGGCCGCAGACTTGCTCGGCTTAAAGAGCTATCAGGTTTTGGTTAATTGGATGAAGCGGTTAGATATTAAAAATGGGTGATAAAAATTTTAAATTAAAATATGGTTCAGTCTGTTCTGGCGTTGAAGCCGCCACAGTAGCTTGGCATGACTTAGGCTTTGAGCCACAATGGTTTAGCGAGATTGAACCATTCCCAAGTGCTGTATTGCAACATCACTACCCCGAAATACCAAATCAT
>JABGUA010000173.1 GCA_018646825.1 Piscirickettsiaceae bacterium | reverse complement strand
TTAAGTAGACATTGTCTGCACTGTTATCTGCACGTTTAATAAGCTGCGCATAGTGGTCGGCTACTTGTAACTTAGGTGCGTTATCAGGGTTGAGCGATAGTTGCCAGCGGTTGTTTATTTTACGAACATAAACGTCAGGCACGATGTATTCTGTTTTGTCGACTTGAATCTGAGAGCCGGGACGTGGATTGAGTAGCTGTATGAGCTTGACTAAGTCAGTTAGCTGCTCATCATTGATTTTGAGCGCACGCTTTATTTGTTGGTAATCACGCTTCGCTAGTGTATCAAGATGTTGGTCTATCAACGTGGTGAGTAAGTCGCGTTGTTCTGTTTCATTACCAAATTGTTGAAGCTGAATGAGGAGACATTCGCGAAGGTCGCGGGCACCGACACCGACGGGGTCAAAATGTTGTAGGCGGTGTAAGACGGCTTTGATTTCATCGAGATCAGCGTCGCGTTCTTCTCCTAGACTTTGTTGAATTTCCTCTAAGGTACTTTTGAGGTAGCCATCTTCTTCTATAGCATCAATAATTAAAATCGCGATGGCTTGTTCTAATTCGGTAAAAGGCGTGAGGCGCATTTGCCAGAGCAGGTGTTCTTGTAGGCTTTGGCTGCTTTCATCTTCATTGTCACGCTGGATGTCATTATCAATTGCCTGGCCTTGTGCCGCTGGACCAACATGCTGGTGGTCGAAGGTATCTTCCCACTCACTATCCGTGGGCAACTCTTCTGGAATATCGTTATGCTCAAGCTGGCTACTGTCTTCGACAGGAGCATCTTGACTGCCATCTCCTTCTTCTTGGCTGGTAGAGTCACTATCGAAGTCGACATTTTCTTCGACTTCTAATAAGGGATTGGTTTCCAGCGCTTCTTGTATTTCGGTTTGAAGTTCGATGGAAGAAAGTTGCAGTAAACGGATAGCCTGCTGCAATTGCGGCGTCATCGATAGACTTTGCCCTACACGTAGCTGTAACGATGGTTTCACAGGCTTTGGCTATACATAACTTTCATGCTAATCATGTTACCGCAAATATTATGCCATTGCCTATAGCTTTTTTATTACAAACTGTTAGCTGGGTCTAAAATATGCTGACAGCAGTTGATTTAAAACTAAGGCAGACTGACTTACCGATCGATAAACCAAGTTCATGCAGCGCTTCTGGGCTGATGATGGCATAAAAGCGTTCCCCACAATCAATGGTGAGATGAATCGTGCCTGCTTCTTCTGATATGGCGGTTAAGCGGCCTGTGAATTGGTTGCGCATACTGGAAGAGAGGATGCCATTGGAGATTATAATTTCGTGCGGGTCTATGGCGATATGACTGGCTTGTTGCTGGCTGGTGGTATGGATCTTGATATTACCGGTATCGAAGAAATGTTCACTTAATTCACCATGGAAAACATTCAGCAGTGGACTTTTGGTCACTTTGCCTTTGATGAGATTAATGGTGTTATCAGCTAATGCAGCGCCTTGTAGACGGTCATGGGTGGAGAATATAATGGTTTTGTCTTTTTGGGCTGCGAGTTGCTCGATAATAGCTTCTAATTGTTGAATATGGTTTTGGTCAAGGTGAGAAAAGGGTTCGTCGAGTAATAAAATTGCCGGATCATGTGCAATGGCTCGGGCAATGGCAGCACGTTTCAGTTCGCCACCGGACAGTGTCGTTGCGGTTTGTTTAGCCAGATGATCTAAGTTGACGCGCTCTAAGGCTTTGGCAATACAGCTTGGTCTCTCTGCTGATGGGATGCCCTGCAACTTCAGTGCAAGGTCAATATTACTTGAGACGCTGCCTGTTAATAGAAAAGGCTGTTGATTGACATAACCAATACTGCGACGTTGTTGTGGCGACAAACCTGATTCAATGGCTTGGCCGGAGAGCTGAATTTGTCCCTGGCTTGGCCTGTTTAAGAAAGCGAGTAGATTTAAGAGGGTTGATTTACCGGCACCATTATCACCTAGTAATGCTATGCATTGTTGATTAGGTATGGAGAGTTGAGGCAGATCTAATGAGCACTTCTGTTGATAGAAGACTTTGATGTTGTCTAGTTGGTATGCGTTAGTCATTATTTTTGTTGCTGAAGGCATGACAAAATGAAGTTAATGAGGAAGGCGATAGCTAACAGTAATAAACCTAACGCTAAACCCGTCTCAAACTCTCCTTTACTGGTTTCAAGTGCAATGGCGGTTGTCATGGTGCGGGTATAGCCTTCGATATTACCACCGACCATCATGGCTGCACCGACTTCGCCAATGGCCCGGCCAAAACCTGTGATGATAGCTGCGAGCATGATAAAGCGGGTTTGTTTGGCGACTTGGATGGTCAGGGTCGTTGATTTTGCACCCAAACTTTTCAATGTGGGTACGAGCCGTGGATCGGCAGCGGTAACGGCAGCAATGGCTAAGTTCATCATAATGGGAAAGATTAATATGGCTT
>JABGUA010000115.1 GCA_018646825.1 Piscirickettsiaceae bacterium | reverse complement strand
ATTGATCAAGTTGTCGATGCTGAGATAGAGGAAGAAGACGGGGTAATTAGTTAAGTAATTGTTTTATAACGTTATTTACCCTATTTGCGGATACTACTGACTTGTGTCTTTACTAGTGGTTCCCTATGATGTCCGATACACTTTTAATAACTAAATTTAAGATGGGCAGGTGAGTTTCATCGCTTGTCGGGACTTTAGTTTTATTCAATTTTTGGTTTTTGTAACGAATGACGCGATGGTGCGTCATTGTTTTATGAAAACTCGATAAGGATAGTTTGATGTCATCAACGCAGTCTTTAAAAACACCGTCGCCTGAAGAAAATGGTGTGGTGGGACAAAAAAATCAGCAATATCTCAGAACACCTTTGTTGTCAGGCAATGATGTAGAGGCAAAGCGACAGGAGATTGCGGATTATTTTAATGCAACATGGCATCGCTATGATGGTTTGTTTGAAACGCTAAGCGATGATCGTGCCTATTTTCAGAAGGCGATTCCGCTCCGTCATCCTTTAATATTTTACTTTGGTCATACCGCGACTTTCTTTGTTAACAAGTTGGTCTTAGCGGGTTTGATTGATCATCGCGTTAATTCACAGTTCGAGTCCATGTTTGCGATTGGCGTTGATGAAATGAGCTGGGATGATTTAGATGAGGCGCATTATGCTTGGCCGACGGTTCAAGAGGTTAGATCTTATCGTTCGCAAGTGAATGCACTAATTAACCATTTGATTAAAACGACGCCATTGTCTTTGCCTATCACCTGGGAAAGCCCATGGTGGACCATCATGATGGGGATTGAGCATGAGCATATTCATCTTGAAACCTCGTCCGTCTTAATTCGCCAACAGAATATAGATTGGGTACAACCCCATGCTGACTGGGCACCTTGTCAAGATACTGGGGAAGCGCCACTCAACGAGACTGTCGAGATTCCCGCGGGTAAAGTTGAAGTAGGTAAGGAATACGATGATGTTTATTATGGTTGGGATAACGAATACGGCAATCACGAGAGTGATGTCAAGGGGTTTAAAGCCAGCCGTTATTTAGTGACTAATCAAGCCTTCTTGGAGTTTGTTAAAGCGGGCGGTTACCAGGAACAACGCTTTTGGCCAGAAGAAGGCCTCGAATGGTTGAAGTATGCCAAAGCCGAATACCCGAGCTATTGGATTCAAGCTGATGAAGGTTTTAAATTACGCTTAATGACGGAAGTTGTGTCAATGCCTTGGGATTGGCCGGCTGAAGTCAATTATCATGAAGCCAAAGCCTATTGTAATTGGCTTGCAAAAGAAACGGGTGAACAAGTACGTCTACCGACAGAAGATGAGTGGTACCGTATTTATGATCATGCTGGCGTAAAAGAGCTCGAACAAGGCGAAATTTGCCAAGCGAATTTGCATTTGGATCATGCTGCGTCATCTTGTCCTGTTAACCGGTATGCGCATGGCGACTTATATGATGTCGTGGGCAATGTATGGCAGTGGACAGAAACGGCCATTTATCCTTTTGAACAATTTAAAGTACACCCGTTTTATGATGATTTCACGATGCCTACATTTGATGGTCGTCATAATATTTTTAAAGGTGGTTCGTGGATTTCGTGTGGTAATGAAAGCCGCCGCAGTGCACGGTATGCGTTTAGAAAACATTTTTTCCAGCATGCGGGTTTCCGTTATGTGATTGCAGAGGAGCTAGAAGAGCAAGTGGGTTCAAATTACGAAACAGATAAGTTGTTATCAGAATATGCAGAGTTTCATTACGGTGACAGCTATCTTGATGTACCTAATTTTCCGAAAGCATTGGCAGATATTGCTATCGCAGCAATGGGCGATCAGCCTATGGGTCGCGCTTTAGATATTGGCTGTGCCGTTGGCCGCTCTAGCTTTGCTCTAGCGAAAGAGTTTGATCATGTGACAGGCATTGATTTTTCGGCACGGTTAATCAATTTGGGCGTGCAATTACAACGTCAAGGCGTCATTCGTTATAGCATCGTTGATGAAGGCGAATTAGCGTTATACAAAGAGCGCCGCTTAACGGACTTTTCAGATCAAGCAACGGCTGAAAAAATTGAGTTCATGCAGGGGGATGCTTGCAATCTTAAAGAGCACTATAAAGGTTACGATTTGGTGTTGGCCGCGAATTTAATTGATCGTTTATACCAGCCATCTTTGTTCTTAGAGACGATTCATGAGCGAATGAATGTGGGTGGTATTTTGATGATTACCTCTCCTTACACCTGGCTCGAGGAACATACCGATAAAGAGAACTGGGTTGGTGGTCGCAAGGTTGATGGTGAAAATGTCACGACATTGGATGGCTTAAAAGCGATGCTAGCACCGCACTTTGATTTAGAACAAGGTCCCATTGCGGTGCCATTTGTGATTCGTGAGACGAGTCGTAAGTTCCAACATACGTTATCTGAAGCGTCATTGTGGCGTTACCGCGGTTGACCATAGATTTTGATATACCGGTTAGTCGCGCAGGTACGGCAAGCCTAAAGTACGGTGCGAGAACAACTTACTATGGCACTAATGATGTGGTGCCATTGTGGGTTGCTGATATGGATTTTTCAGCGCCAGAGGTTGTGACGCAAGCGTTAGTTAAGCGTGCTACTCATACTATTTATGGTTATACCGACTATCCTGAAAGTCTTTATACCTCAATGCAAAATTGGTTTGCATCACGCCATGATTGGGCGATAGATCGAAACAGTATTATTCTTTGTCCCGGGGTGGTCCCATCGCTATATGCCGCTATCACGGCATTAACAGCGTTAGGCGATCAAGTGATTGTTCAGCCACCGGTGTATCATCCCTTCTTCTCGGCAGTGACAGACACGGGAAGATCTTTAGTTGAGAACCGGCTAGTACTTGAAAATGGCCGTTATCGAATGGACTTGGCCCATTTGGCAAGTTGTGCCGAAGCCGGTGCGAAGGTATTGGTTTTGTGTTCGCCGCATAATCCTGTTGGTCGGGTTTGGTCGCGTACTGAATTAGAGGCCTTATTGGCTGTAGCACGTCAGTATGGATTAACGATTATTTCGGATGATATCCATGCCGATCTTATCTTTCCTGATCAAGCGCATACGCCGTTGGCTACATTGACGGATGATGTCACTGTTATTACGGCTGTTTCTCCAAGTAAAACGTTTAATATTCCGGGCCTAGGTTTATCTGCATTGGTTGTGAATGATTCGGCACAACGACAAGCGATTGAAGATGTTTTTAAAAACTGGCATGTGAGTAATATGAACCCGTTTAGTATTTGTGGGTTTGAAGCTGCGTATAACGAGGGCGAAGCTTGGCTCGATGAATTAATGGTTTATTTGGCAGACACGCGTTTGGCTGTCCAACATTATCTTGAAGAAGCATTGCCAGAAGTTCAACTAGTTGAGTCTGAAGGGACCTATTTGTTGTGGTTAGATTGTCGTGGGCTTGGTATGGGTGATACTGATTTACATCGATTTTTAATTGAACAAGCCAAAATTGCTCTCAGTCCAGGCACATTATTTGGCCAAGCATCGGGTTCAGGTTTTATGCGCTTAAATATGGCGGCACCTCGTGCTGTTATTTTAGCCGCTTTAACTTCAATCTCGATTGCCTTTCGGGCACTACCATAATCTAAGCATATTTTGATGTAATACGGATTTAACAGCATTGAAGCCGCATAGAATAAAGTATATTTTTTTATCCTTAGTACGTAGAATTACTACTGCATCTTAGTTAAAGCGATGTTGGCATGTTTGGCGCCTATTTGCGATGCTAATAATTACCTTTTACATGTACGGAGTATTTTATGTCTGAGTCTATCGGTTTGGTTGCTGGAAAATTGTGGGAATATCTTGAAGGGCATGGCCCGAGCTCTGTAACAAAAGTGGTTAAAGAAAGTGATATTGATTTAAAGAATGTGAATCGAGCGATTGGTTGGTTAGCGAAAGAAGATAAGATTGTGGTTACTCAAAGAGGCAGGAATGAAACCATCGCTCTGAAGTAGTCATATAAAGTATTAGTTTAAAGAAGTCCCCACTTGTGAAAGTAAAGCGTCTCACTTAAAGGCCAAATATTAAGACGGGTGGATCGTTCATAGAAGTGTGATGTGGCCTTTGATAGAAAGCATAATTGTTAGACCTTATTTTTAAAGGCTATTGTCTTGATGGCTTTTATCCTGCTACTCTCTTGGCACGCAAACGAATAAAGCAGAGTTATGACTAACGTATATGATGCTTCAGCTATTGAAGTTTTAACTGGGCTTGAGCCGGTACAAAAACGACCGGGCATGTACACGGAGACAACCCGTCCCAATCACTTAGCACAAGAAGTCATTGATAACAGTGTCGATGAGGCAGTGGCCGGTCATGCAAGCCAAATTGATGTCACCCTACATAACGATGGCTCAATAGAAGTCATCGATAATGGCCGTGGCATGCCAGTGGATATTCATCCAGAAGAAGGTGTTCCCGGCGTTGAAGTGATATTGACCCGTCTGCATGCTGGCGGTAAATTTTCGAATAAAAACTATCAGTTCTCAGGCGGTTTACACGGCGTAGGTGTATCGGTTGTGAATGCTCTATCGTCTCGCTTAGATGTTTATATCAGACGCGATGGGGTTGAATATGCCATTGCATTTGAAAATGGATTGCGAGTCGAAGAACTGCATGAAATTGGGACAGTAGGAAAACGCAATACGGGTACGCGTGTTCGCTTTTGGCCGCAAGGTTCTTATTTTGACACGCCTAAGTTTTTGGTCTCAAAACTGCAACATGTATTGCGAGCAAAAGCCGTTTTATGTCCAGGTTTAGTGGTCACGTTCACCGACTTATCAGGCAAAGAGAAAGTTGAAGATCGCTGGTGTTATGACGAAGGGTTAAATAGTTATATTGCCTCGATGATGACTGATCAACCTTGTGTGCCAGCGACGGCATTTCATGGTCATATCAAAGGTGAGAAGGAAGAAGTGGATTGGGCTCTAATGTGGCAGGTTGAGCCGGGTGATGAACTCGCTGAAAGTTATGTTAATTTGATTCCCACAGCGCAAGGCGGCACGCATGTTAATGGCCTTCGCTCAGGCTTATTAGATGCGCTGCGTGAGTTTTGTGAGTTTAGAAGTTTATTACCACGCGGTGTGAAGTTATCGCCAGAAGATATTTGGGAACGTTGCTGCTACGTCTTATCGGTTAAGTTGCAAGATCCGCAGTTTTCAGGTCAAACCAAGGAACGCTTGTCTTCACGACAATGTGCCGGTTTCGTATCAGGTGCGGTGAAAGATGCCTTTAGTCTTTGGCTTAACCACCATGTTGAAGATGGTGAAAAGATTGCTGAGCTGGCGATTAGTAATGCGCAATCACGCTTAAAACAAGCAAAAAAGGTGATCCGGAAACGGGTGCAGTCTGGCCCTGCGTTGCCAGGAAAATTATCAGATTGTAGTTCTCAGGATGTTACACGTACAGAAGTGTTTTTGGTTGAAGGGGATTCGGCTGGTGGTAGTGCTAAACAAGGCCGTGATCGTGAGTTTCAAGCGATTATGCCGTTACGCGGTAAAATTTTAAACACCTGGGAAGTGGAATCTTCGCAAGTATTAGCGTCACAAGAAGTACATGATATTGCTGTGGCGATTGGCGTTGATCCGGGATCAGATGATTTATCGGGCCTACGTTATGGCAAGGTTTGTATCTTAGCGGATGCGGATTCTGATGGGGCACATATCGCGACGCTATTATGTGCGTTATTTGTTCGCCACTTTAGGCCTCTAGTGGAAGCTGGGCATATCTGTGTTGCGATGCCACCGCTATATCGTATTGATGTCGGTAAGCAGGTGTTTTATGCCTTGGACGATGAAGAACGCGAGATTATTTTAGAACGGATTGAACGAGATAAAATTAAGGGCAAAGTCAGTACCCAGCGCTTTAAAGGTTTGGGTGAAATGAACCCACTGCAATTGCGTGAAACGACGATGGCACCGAATACACGGCGTTTGATTCGGTTAACGATTCAAGATGATGATGACACCATGATGATGATGGATAAGTTGTTAGCTAAAAAACGGGCTTCTGATCGTAAGGCTTGGTTAGAAGAGCAAGGCGATTTGGCGACAGTGTGATAGTCAATAAAGAGATGATTGGACAATGAGTTCACTAGTTGATGATTTAGAACAATTACCGGTACGAGATTTTACTGAAAAGGCCTATTTGGATTATTCCATGTATGTCATTTTAGATCGGGCCTTGCCGCATGTAGGTGACGGTTTAAAACCCGTTCAACGCCGTATTATTTATGCGATGTCAGAACTGGGTCTGAGTGCCTTATCAAAACATAAAAAATCAGCCCGTACTGTCGGTGATGTATTGGGTAAATACCATCCGCATGGTGATTCAGCTTGTTATGAAGCCATGGTATTGATGGCACAGCCTTTTTCTTATCGTTATCCACTGGTTGATGGTCAAGGTAACTGGGGCTCGATGGATGATCCTAAATCCTTTGCAGCAATGCGTTATACCGAATCACGTTTAGCAGCGTATGCGCAAACGTTACTAAGTGAGCTAGGCCAAGGTACTGTTGATTGGGTGCCTAATTTCGATGGCACGATGAATGAGCCAGAGTTATTGCCTGCTCGCCTGCCGAATGTATTACTCAATGGTGGTAGTGGTATTGCCGTCGGTATGGCAACAGATGTCCCACCTCATAATTTGCGTGAAGTGGTTGAAGCCTGTTTGTTATTGCTGAAAAAACCGTCGACTAAACTCGAAGAGCTACTAGAGGTTATCAAAGCGCCTGATTTTCCAACGGGTGGTGAGATTATCTCTAGCCAAGCTGATTTACATAAAATATATGCAACAGGCCATGGTTCTGTTCGTCAGCGTGGTCAATTTGTTATTGAAGACGGCGAAGTTATTATCAATGCTTTGCCTTATCAAGTATCTGGTGCAAAGTTGATTGAGCAAATTGCCAATCAAATGCAAAATAAAAAATTACCGATGGTCGTTGATTTACGTGATGAATCTGATCACGAGCACCCGGTTAGATTGGTTGTTGTTCCCCGTTCTAACCGGATAGACATTGATGCGTTGATGTCGCATTTGTTCGCGACTACAGACCTCGAGCGTAGCTATCGCGTCAATATGAATATGATTGGCTTAGATGGCCGGCCACAAGTTAAAAACCTGCGTGACATGTTGCTGGAATGGCTGACCTATCGTACGGAAACCGTGCGTCGTCGTTTGCAATACCGTTTAGATAAAATTCTTGATCGCATGCATGTGCTGGAAGGTTTATTAATTGCTTATCTGAATATCGATGAAGTGATTGCGATTATCCGGACAGAAGACGAGCCAAAGTCTGTCTTGATGGCGCGTTTTTCAATCACTGATCGTCAAGCCGAAGCGATTTTAGAATTAAAATTACGCCATTTAGCCAAACTCGAAGAGATGAAGCTTCAAGGTGAATTGGATGAATTGGCAAAAGAACGCAAACAATTAGAGTTATTGCTTAGCTCAGAAACACGGTTAAAAACGCTCATTCGTAAAGAGTTGACAGCGGATGCTGAAAAATTTGGTGATGATCGCCGTTCTATTTTGGTCAACCGTGATGCAGCCAAAGCCTTGAGTGAATCAGAGTTATTACCGACAGAGCCGATTACGATTGTATTATCGGAAAGTGGCTGGGTTAGAGCGGCAAAAGGCCATGATGTTGACCCGGGATCATTGAACTTCCGGACTGGAGATCGTTATGCGACCTCAGTTAAAGCACGTAGCAATCAACAAATTGTCTTTTTAGATTCGACGGGCCGAAGTTATTCATTACTGGCCCATACATTGCCATCAGCCCGAGGGCAGGGTGAGCCGCTCAGCGGCCGCTTGCAAATGCCAACAGATGCCCGCTTTGTCGCGCTGTTAGCGGGCGAGTTAGAGCAACCGTTATTACTGTCTAATACGGCAGGGTATGGTTTTGTGACGACATTCGGTAATTTACTGGCTAAAAATAAAGCCGGTAAAGCCTTATTTAATCTACCGGCTGGGGCTGAAGTATTAAAACCAATTTGGCTGAACAATGTTGAATCAGATCACTTAGCTGTTGCTGCGGGTGATGGTCGTCTATTGGTCTTTGCTGCGAGTGAAATGCCAATGATGAATAAAGGTAAAGGCGTACGTCTTATCAATATTCCACAAGCGGCTTTTGGTAACAAACGTGAATGGTTGCATTCTGTCACGGCCGTACCGGAAGACGAGAGCGTCACCTTACATGCAGGCAAACGGCATCTAACGCTGAAACCTGCCGATTTGGTCCACTACAGTGGTGAACGAGGCAAGCGCGGTCATAAGCTACCACGTGGCTTGCAGAAAGTGACTAAGGTCGAAGTGGCAGAATAACAAACATCAATACAAGGAATGTATATGGATGAAAACAATGACCAGCTAGAACTAACCGTCGTTTGGGGCGGGTGGGCGACCCTAGCATGGGGAATTGTAGTTACTGCCCTTTTTATTGTTACGCAGTTGTTTGTGATGGGCCTTTATATCACTGTTTATCATGGCAACGTGCCAGAGAGTGAGATAGTTTCTTTAACGGAACAACTGTTGTTGAATGGCACAGTGATTTCTTTAGCAACAATGTCGACATTCATTATTGGTAGCTTAGTCATTGTTGGGATTATTAAGCTCAAAAAATACAGTGAATTAGATCTCTATCTAGGGCTGAAATTACCGAGTCGACAACAGGCGCGATATTGGTTCATTATCTTTACGTCATTACTACTCTTTTCAGAGTTGTTAAATTACTTTCTTGATAAAAATGAACCGCATGAATTTATGGTGTCAGCGTATGCGACCGCTGACCCTTTGTGGCTATTATGGATAGCCATGATCATTGCAGCGCCAATATTTGAAGAACTGTTTTTTAGAGGGTTTCTATTAGCCGGTTTTCGGCGAACATTCCTTGGTACGGCCGGTGCGGTTGTTGTGACATCATTGCTTTGGGCCGTGATTCATACGCAGTATGACTTGTATTATATGGCGACTATTTTTGTGATGGGTGTGGTGTTGGGTTTAGCAAGAGTACAGAGTGGCTCGTTGGTTTTACCTATAGGGTTACATGCTTTTGTGAATGGCTTAGCGACGTTGCAGACGGCTTATTTGGTTTAGTACGGGAAGTATGAAAAATTAAAGAATTAAGGAGAGATTATGCAGGTTTTAGAATTATTAAATCTTACATTTTGGATTGATGAGAATATTAAGAAAAATGCTGTTGCTCAGAAATACCAAAAAATTACAATCTATACTACAACAAAATGTTACCACTAGAAATAATCAACCTCAACAACCTTTTGTAGACCAAAAGAATGCAGTAGTTGAGTCGATCAAAGATATTTCTATGCATTCATTGACTAATGAACAAGAAAGAATGCTTGGTACACTGGAAATTGAGCCTCATATTGGAAGTAACGGTATAAAGCAGTTAGAAGGGGTTCTCTTTCGAAACAGTCTTGATATAGCTACCGCTGCTGCCGAAGTTAATCGAATCGTAGGCCAAATTAATAATGCAATTAGTCGGTCTGACCAAATACAGGCAAACTTAAAACCCCTTTTAGATCCGGCTGTAGAAGACAATGATACCGATGATTTAGACGATGTAATAATGAGAATTCACTTTCAAAATGATGTGGCTCTAGAAAATATTACAGATTTTAAAAAGTGGGGAATTACTTGGTGGGAAATAGGCCGAGGCATTGCTATGGCTCATAATCATGCACCTGAAGATATAAAAATAATTGGTGCCCAAAAGGGCTCAATCATTATTGAATTAGCTGTGATTGCTACAATAGCTACGACAACAAGCACAATAATATTGGCAGCACTTGAAGTAGCTGACAGAGTTTTAACTATCCAAAAGAAGGCTGAAGAAATAAAAATGCTGAAGCTTGGTAATAAGAAGTTGGAAGCTGAACTACTAAAAGAAGCCGAGACCGCAAAAAAGACTGGATTAGAAAATATTACCAAAGAGATCACTGTTAATTTAAATATAAACGAAAATGGTGATGGTGAGAAAGTTAAAGTCCTAGAAAAAGCAGTGAAGAATTTAATTGAATTTGTTGAAAAAGGTGGTGAAGTAGACTTTTTTACGCCTGATCAAGATGAAGAAACTCAAGATGTCGAGCAACTGAAAATTAATTTTGCTGAAATTAAAAAACTGGAAAAGAGAGTTTTGGCAATTGAGAAAAATGATGAGAATTAATAAAGATTAAACGGGATAAATGTATTTCCCTTTATTTTCATTCTGCTGCCGCTGGGCGTTCATTTATTTTGCGTGGCCAAAATAAACAGAACTAAACAAAAGGCCAGCCCATGCTTGCCCTAAGGGAGGCTTCGCATAAAGGGCATTTTCTGACGTTGTTTTAAAGTTAGAATGTAGGTTGGGTTGAAGAATGAAACCCAACTCTTTTGTTATGATTGGATCAACTTGTTGGGTATCGTTATCACTCAACCCAACCTACTAAGAAATAATGAGATATGGAAAAATAAATGTTAGATGCCGTTGTACGGGTTTATGGTGAAGCCTTTGATGTTGCTCTGTTTCTTGAGCAATTTGAGGGTTTAACCTTGTCAGATTCATTCAATAAGGGTGAGCCGGATATGCTTGGTAACCCAAATGAATTTTCTGGTTTTGATGTGATTGTTGCAGAAAGTCAGGCGGGGCTTGTTTGTATTGAAAAGGTTCAAAACCTCATTACCTCGCAGCAAGAGGCGTTTGCCTTTTTAAAAGCGAATGGGGTTAATGTTGTTCTCGATCTTGATGCCACAGTCGACCCTAACAATGAGTTGCCTGAATCATTAAGTTTGTCCGCTGAGCTATTAGGGGAGTTGAACACGCTTAATATCGCGATTGAATTCTCCGCTTATCCTGAGATTGCAGGCATATAGTGATTGAAACAAAGGTGCTTTTAATGCACTGACGCAGCTTGTTTATGTGCACTCATGGCATGGATGTTATTCGACATAGCAGGATTTTCTGGCATATTTTCCCAATGGCTGATTGAGTTGGGTGGGACTTGATAGATGTTGACTAGGCCTTGCTCATCAGCCGCGACGAGTACGTAATGCTCTCCATTCCACCACGCTTGGCAGACGGTTTCATCTCGCCAGACAAAAACAAGTATCTTTTGCCCGATGGTAGGGACGTGCTCTGCGGTTTCAGTCCATTCTTGGGCAACGATTTTACTTTTCGTCTTCATGATAACGCTCCTTTAGCTTTATTTGCTGTCAGTTACTTATCAATTAAAAATTTCCTTACTTAAGGCTATCGGCGTTAAGACCTTGGAGTTTAATTTGGGACTCCGAAAATAAGAGACACTGCACAAATTGGTCTAAAAGTGATCGTCCCAAACTTGGTTAAGTTTGATCTTAACTTGTTTTAGAGGACGGGCTTGATAGTGCTCTCCTTGTTTTTCGACCATGTCTAATTCGGTTAGTTTTCTAATAGCATCAGGTACGTCGAAATCGATCGGTGCATTTTGCTTGTGTTGGAACCAAAGTTCGATGTCGATATCGAGCTCTTCTGCTGTCAGGGCTTTACCTGCTTTAAGTAAGAAGTAATAGGCGAGAATGATTTCTTTACCTTCTTCTTGTTCGGCGGCATCAATCAGTCTATGAAACACCCCCGTGTTGTTATCTAGATTTTTAAAATACAGATTGTCTGCGAGGGTTTTCATAAACTTGATTTTGCGGTTTTTGAAGTTATTAAACTGTTTCCATAAAAAACCACCCAATGTGCCAAAACCAGCGGCGAGGCCGAGTAGGGATTTTTGATCTAATACGACAGGATCATCATTGAGGCCGAGCCAGAAGGCGACTAAGGCACCGGTGAGTAGCAAAGTGGCCCCCAGTTTGGTTACGAGCATAATGATGCCACCGACGGCTGCTGGGACGCCAATCATGATCTTGTCGATGGTCTTCATCCGGACTTCGGTATTGGGGAAGAGCATTTCTAAGTCGGCACTGGGTATGTTTTGAAAAAGTTTGATTAAGGTCGAGCCGGGAGTGAAGAACAGATCTTGTCTACCATGTTGATCGAAGTAAGCTTTGTTTTTGTATTTGACGTAGATCACTACGCGTTCGTAGTTTTTAAATGTGATGTCTTTTTTTGAGAGGCCAAACCAGCTGACAAGCGTTTCTTGTTGGGTCGATTCGCCGCGGCGGAAGAAAAGGATGTGTTCGAAGTCATCAAAGTCGACTTGAAGTCGGATTTTAAATAATGATTCTTCTAGTAAGGCACGGTCGAGATCGGCACGTGTAATTTCTTCAAAGTTGTCAGCATCGAGCAGGGCTTTGAGTTCGATGATGAGCTTTGCTTCACGTTGTTGCTTTTCTGTTTCAGATACCGGGAATACGGTTTGGGTATCTGCATCTGGGTTAACAGGGGAATAGCAGTGTTTTAAAGTTTCAAGATGTCGATGGAATTGGAAATGAAAGAGGCTGTTAACGAGATCACAGACGGATTTGAAGTCATCGATGTCGGTTTCGTTGAGCGACCTCTCTTGGATGCAGAGCCTGATCAGATCGTTTTTTTGGAAAGGAATAAAACGTTGTTTGCTGTGTAATTTAGTCATAAGGCGTTTTTTATTCTTATGTTGTTAGAGGACTTTTCCGCAAAGTATTGGGGTCAATAGTATCTAAATCTGTGGGGGTTGTCAGACTCGTTTATGTTTGATTCTATTGCGGTTTGCTTGGTATGTCAGTTGCGCCGCTATGGTAAAGTCCTTATCCTGTGATCTTTGATAATAAATAGGGCGACTTTAACGCCTTTTCTGATGACAAATTGAGAGCAAAATGAGCGAAGCAGCTGACACGAAACCGAGACACTTTATCCAACATATTATTGATGCTGATATGGCATCGAATAAGCATGATGGGCGTGTTCAGACTCGTTTTCCGCCGGAGCCAAATGGGTATTTGCATATCGGTCATGCTAAATCGATTTGTCTGAATTTTGGCTTGGCGCTGGATTATAACGGCATTTGTACCTTGCGTTTTGATGATACCAACCCTCAAAAAGAGGAAGCCGAATTTGTCGAAGCGATTAAGGAAGATGTACGTTGGCTAGGCTTTGAGTTTGATGACCATTTACATTATGCCTCGAGCTATTTTGGCCAGTTGTACGATTATGCGATGCAGTTGATCAAACAAGGTGATGCTTATGTTTGTGATTTGTCAGCTGATGAAACACGTGAGTATCGTGGGACGTTGACAGCGCCGGGCAAAGATAGCCCATACCGTGGTCGTAGTGTTGAAGAAAATTTAGATTTATTCAAACGCATGCGTGATGGTGAGTTTGAAGATGGCTCACGGGTGTTGCGTGCCAAGATTGATATGGCTTCGCCGAATATTAATTTACGGGATCCTGCTATTTATCGGATTCGCCGTGATGTGGTGCACCATCAAACGGGCGATGCTTGGTCAATTTATCCTATGTATGACTATGCGCATTGTGTTTCTGATGCGATTGAAGGGGTGACGCATTCAGTTTGTACCTTGGAGTTTGAAGATCATCGTCCTTTGTATGATTGGTTTTTAGACACTTTAAACACAGAAAATCACCCGCAGCAGATTGAGTTTTCTCGGCTTAATTTACAATATGCGATTACCAGTAAACGTAAGCTGACTAAATTAGTTGAGGCGCAGTTGGTCGATGGTTGGACTGACCCACGCATGCCGACCATTTCTGGTATGCGTCGTCGGGGTTATCCTGCTGCTGCACTGCGTGAATTTTGTACGCGTATTGGCGTCACAAAATCTGATAACTCGGTTGAGATGGATATTTTAGAAAGTTGTATCCGTGAGAACTTGAATGAAAATGCACCAAGGGTGATGGCGGTTTTAGATCCATTGAAGGTGGTGATTACCAATTATCCAGCAGACAAAACAGAGAATCTGATTGCGCCTAATCATCCTCAAAATGAAGCGATGGGGTCACGCGAGGTTCCTTTTACGCAAACGCTTTATATTGACAAGGCTGATTTTAAAGAAGAGGCCAATAATAAATTTAAACGTTTAGTCAAAGATAAAGAAGTACGCTTAAGAAATGCCTATGTCATTCGTTGTGATGCCGTTATTAAGGATGCACAAGGTGAGATTATTGAGCTACGTTGTAGTTATGATCCTGCCACCTTAGGGGCCAACCCTGAAGGCCGAAAAGTCAAAGGTGTTATCCATTGGGTGTCGGCTGAACATGGTATTCCTGCTGAAGTGAGATTGTTTGACCGTTTGTTTAATCATCCACATCCCGATACTGACAAAGAGATTGAAGATTTTACGGATCATTTGAATCCAGAGTCATTAGTGACGCTAACGCAGAGCATTGTTGAGCCAAGTGTATTAGGGACAGAAGGGGTTCAGGTCTATCAATTTGAACGTGAAGGTTATTTTTGTGCTGATAGCGAATTAAGCTCGGCAGAAAAACTGGTGTTTAACCGGACGATCACGTTGCGTGATACTTGGGCCAATGTAGGGAAAAATTAGCGCAATATTTTTTAAGTTGCTCTATTTAATAAAAAAGGCCATCTCTGAGATGGCCTTTTTTATTGGGCTTTGGTCGTTATTTCTTAATAATAACGATTCGCATTTGCAATTAAGTCTTAAGCTGTGTAGATTATCAGTTGTCTGACTTTTGTGGGTCGAGGATATTAATAGGCGAATAGGGCTTATTCACTGTCTTTTTCCTGTTCAGTTTAAGTGTGATTAAGCTATCGGCTACGCGTTTGTTTAGACATTTGGTAAAAATAGTTTTAAGTAATTGATTCTGGAGAACTGTGGGCGCAGTACTTTAGGTCGTAAAGGTTACATTTAACACCCTCTCTTTTCTGAGTGGGCATTGACCGTCGTTAAATCTCCTGACGGTTAATGCTCTCTTAGTTTCCCCTGAACTAAAATAACTAAATCGCATTCCTCAGACTTAAGTCTTCTGGATAAGGCTGTAGATAGGCTTGTTTACTGATGTAGGGATCGGGGTGGTTAGCAAAATGATGTTTCAACATTGTGATTGGGACAATTAAGGGAACTTGGTTAATCCGGTATTGATCGATGATTTTGGCGAGCTCTTGCTTTTCGTCGGCGGATAATACCTTTTTCAAATAACCTTGTAGGTGCATTAAAACATTGGTGTGTGTTTTACGGGTGGCAATTTGACTGAGTGTGGTCATCAATGCAGTGAAATAGCGTTCACCGAGTTCATTTGGTTCCGATTTCCCGGCGTCAGCGAGCATTTGTCCGAGCGTGGCATAGTCTTTTGGTGAGTGCGCCATTAGGCAGTACTTATAGCGGACATGGAAGTCTAGAATGGCTTTGTGGCTAAGGCCTTCGGAGACAGTTTGTTGCCAGTTATGATAGGCGAAGACACGGGTGATGAAATTTTCTCGTAGAGGCGGATCGGTTAACCTGCCAGACTCTTCGACGGGTAATAAAGGATGGGCATCGGTGATTTCATTTGCGTAAATACCGCGACCACCGCCTTTTTCTGGGTAACCATTTTCACCATAAACTTTAACGCGGAATAAACCGCAACTGGGTGAGCTTTTCATGAAGATATAGCCACAAATGTCATCGTGCTGTTTGGCCTTTTTTTGACCATATTTCATCAGTTTTTCTGTGTAGTCGAGCGTGTTGTCATGGCTTGCAACTGCTTTTGGGGCATCTGTTGTGCCAATGAGTCTGATCGGCTTCCTTGGAATGCCAAGGCCGATACCCACTTCAGGGCACTCAGGGACAAAGTCAAAATAAGGTGTGAGTGTTTCTGTGCAGAGTCGAGAATGTTTATGGCCGCCATCAAATCGTACTTCTTGACCGAGAAGACAGCTGCTAATCCCCACTTTTATTTTCATTTTTTGACTACTCGTTAGTGATCTGCAACCACAGTAGCAAGTTACTTTACTTTATTCAATTTGGAACCTATTTGTTTTAAAAGAGCCTATTAATCAGTCGATGAGGATGAATCGGTCATGTGCGCAAAATGGCTGGCACCTGATTGTAATCTGTCGAAAAAATGCGATTTATGAGATGACATAATGATGCTGGCACTGTGTTTTAATGCAGCAATTAATGGGGGGTAAGTAATTGATATTGTTCACGATAAAAGTCGGGTTTTTTATCGAAAACAGAACAATATCAATAGCATGACTCACTCCTAATCTGGATTAATATTTATTAAAAAGTGATCGGCTGGCTTTTTATTATGATCTCGAAAACATTATTTTTGTGATAAGTCATGATTTGGTGCGTTTTTGTTCGCTTCACAAGGCCATGACCTCATGGTATTTTCCAGAGTGATATTTATTATTTATGCTAGTGATGGCGTCTAAATCAGGGGTGGTTGTTTCATGAGTGAGAAGGCAATTAGCGCTCGAAAAAAAGGTAAGAACTTAAAATTACCGAGAGCTGTTGGTAAAGGTCGACAAGTTGATCCTAAGGCGCTGTCAGAAATACAGGCTTTACTGGGGGATGAATCTCGACAAAAAGATTTACTAATCGAACATTTACACAAGATTCAAGATACCTATCATGCGATCTCGGCTGCCCATTTGGTTGCTTTAGCACGAGAAATGAAGCTATCGAAAGCAGAAGTGTATGAAGTTGCGACTTTTTATCACCACTTTGATGTGATTAAAGAAAACGATACTCCACCCCCAGCGCTGACCGTACGTGTTTGTGAATCATTAACATGTGAAATGAAAGGTGCGCATGGCTTGATTTCTTCCCTAGAAGAAGGGCTTGGCGATCAGGTTCGGGTTCAAAAAGTACCTTGTATCGGACGCTGTGATGTTGCCCCTGTCGCTGTTGTCGGGATGAACCCGGTTGAGCACGCTGATGTTGATTCAGTGATGGCTGAAGTCACCGCAGGCAATATCAAGCCTGAATCGATTAACCCAATTCTTTTTGATGAATACAAAAAGAGTCAAGGTTACGAGACTTATCAAGCGTGTATGAATGGTACACATAAAATTGAAGATGTATTGACGACAATGGATGACTCAGGCCTGCGTGGTTTGGGTGGCGCGGGTTTTCCAAGTGGTCGTAAGTGGCGCATTGTGCGGGATCAGCCAGATCCTAAGTTGATGGCTGTGAACATTGATGAAGGTGAGCCGGGTACGTTTAAAGATAAATACTATTTAGACCGCGATCCACATCGTTTCCTTGAAGGTATGTTGATTGCTGCTTGGGCAACGAAGATTAATGAAATTTATATTTATCTACGTGATGAATATGCTGCAATTAGAGCGTCACTTGAAGTAGAAGTCGCGAAATTAATTGCGAACCCACCGGTTGAAAACTTACCTATTATCCATTTGCGTCGTGGTGCGGGTGCCTATATCTGTGGTGAAGAGTCGGCGATGATTGAGTCGATTGAAGGTAAACGAGGCATGCCTCGGTTGCGTCCGCCATTTGTGGCACAGGTTGGTTTGTTTGGACGGCCAACGCTTGAGCATAATATGGAATCGGTTTATTGGGTCCGCGATATTCTTGAAAAAGGGCCTGGTTTTATGACTGACCACGGTCGGAATGGTCGTGTGGGTTTACGTTCATTTTCTGTCAGTGGGCGGGTGAATAAACCGGGTGTGCACTTTGCACCGGCTGGTATTTCGATGCAAGAATTGATTGATGAGTATTGTGATGGCATGGAGATAGGTCATACTTTTTATGGCTATTTCCCAGGGGGGGCTTCAGGCGGAATTCTGCCTGCATCACTCGGTAATGTGCCATTAGATTTCGATACTCTACAAGAATATGGTTGTTTCATCGGCTCAGCTGCGATTGTGGTGTTTTCTGACCAAGATCATGCGCGTGACTTAGCTGTGAATGCGATGAAATTCTTTGAAGATGAGTCCTGTGGCCAATGTACGCCTTGTCGTGTTGGTACGGCTAAAGCGGTTGGCTTAATGGCGAATCCGGAATGGGACCAAAATTTATTAGAAGAACTATCCGAAGTGATGGTTGATGCTTCAATTTGTGGTCTAGGGCAAGCAGCCCCGAATCCATTGCGCAGCGTGATTAAGTACTTCGCCGGAGAGTTAACCACGGGGGAGTCGAAATAATGGCCGTTAATCCTGAAGAGCTATTGAATACAGTTAGTTTTACCTTAAATGGTCAGGCGGTTTCTGCTTCTGAGGATGAGACTTTGCTTGATGTTGCAAAACGCCAAGGTTTGGAAGTGCCTCATTTATGCTATTCCGAGCGTCAAGGTGAAGCAGGTAACTGTCGCGCTTGTATGGTCGAAGTCGATGGCGAACGGGTGTTAGCGCCATCATGTTGCCGTAGTCCGACAGATAATATGGTCGTGCAAACGAATAGTGCTCGCGCTGTTAAAGCTCAGCAGATGGTACTTGAGTTATTAAAAGCCGATGTGTCAGAACAACCCCACACTTTGAATTCAGAGCTAGATTACTGGGCCGGTAAATTAGACGTTGGCTTGCCACGTTTTGAAGCAAGAGAGCAACCACCGTGTGATATTTCTCATCCGGGTATTGCTGTCAACATGGATGCGTGTATTCAATGTACCCGTTGTGTCCGTGCGTGCCGTGATGAACAAAATAATGATGTCATTGGTTTAGCGATGCGTGGCAGTCATACAGAGATTGTCTTTGATCTTGATGACCCTATGGGCGAGAGTACCTGTGTGGCTTGTGGTGAGTGTGTTGAAGCTTGCCCTACTGGCGCCTTGATGCCTGCTAATGAAGTCGGATTATCGGAGCCCGATCGTAAAGTTGACTCTTTGTGTCCTTATTGTGGTGTCGGTTGCCAGCTGACTTACAATATTAAAGACGACAAGATTTTATATGTGGAAGGACGTGATGGCCCGGCGAATAAAGGCCGTTTATGTGTGAAAGGACGTTATGGTTTTGATTACATTCATCACCCACATCGTTTAACTAAACCATTGATTCGTCGTGATGACGCGCCGAAATCGGCCGATTTCTCAATGGATCCCAATGATGTTGATAAAATTTTCCGTGAAGCGACGTGGGAAGAAGCCTTAGCTCTTGCAACAGGTGGCTTCAATCAGATCCGCGATACGCAAGGACCCAATGCCCTAGCAGGTTTTGGTAGCGCAAAAGGCAGTAATGAAGAAGCTTATTTGTTCCAAAAATTGGTAAGAACGGGCTTTAAAACTAACAATGTTGATCACTGTACACGTCTATGTCATGCCTCTTCTGTGGTGGCGTTATTAGAGTGCTTAGGATCAGGTGCTGTGTCGAACCCCATCTCGGATGTAGACAAAGCAGAAGTGATTATGATTATCGGTGCTAATCCGACTGTGAATCACCCTGTCGGTGCGACGTGGATGAAAAATGCCATGCGAAATGGCACTAAGTTAATCTTGATGGATCCGCGTAAAACTGAGTTATCGCGTGAGGCAACGCATCATTTGGCCTTTAAACCGGGTAGTGATGTCCCGATGTTGAACGCGATGATGCATACCATCATTAAGGAAGGATTAACGGATCCTAAATTTATAGCCGAGCGGACAGAAGGTTTTGAAGCGATGAAAGCGCATTTAGAATCTTATTCGCCAGAAACGATGGAACCGATTTGTGGTATTTCGGCTGAGACGATAAAACAAGCAGCTCGTTTGTATGCTTTATCAAAGGGATCGATGATTCTTTGGGGCATGGGCGTGTCACAGCATATTCATGGTACTGATAATGCACGTTGCTTGATTTCATTATCCTTAATGACAGGACAAATTGGTCGTCCAGGCACCGGTTTACATCCCTTGCGCGGTCAGAATAATGTCCAAGGGGCATCAGATATGGGACTTATCCCAATGGTGTTCCCTGATTATCAACCGGTCACTGATGAAAAAGCCCATGCTTATTTTGAAGCATTATGGGATTGCGAGTTAGATAATAATCCGGGTTTGACCGTGGTTGAAATCATGCAAGCAATTCATGCTGGTGATTTGAAAGGGTTATATGTGATGGGTGAAAATCCAGCCATGTCAGATCCTGATGCTAACCATGCGCGTCAATCAATGGCAGAGCTGGAGCATATGGTTGTACAAGATATTTTCTTAACAGAAACAGCTTATTTGGCTGATGTGGTGTTACCTGCTTCTACTTTCTCAGAGAAAACAGG
Source organism: Piscirickettsiaceae bacterium (assembly GCA_018646825.1). Taxonomy (GTDB): domain Bacteria; phylum Pseudomonadota; class Gammaproteobacteria; order Nitrosococcales; family Methylophagaceae. The sequence goes on along the minus strand of JABGUA010000115.1, from coordinate 6,864 downwards.
GACATTTACCAATACTGATAGATTGGTTCAGTTGGGGCGTCAGGCGATTGATCCGCCAGGTGATGCACGTCAAGATTTATGGATTGTTCAAGAAATGGCACGTGGTCTTGGTTTGGACTGGAATTATGCTGATTCATCTGAGGTGTTCGCTGAGATACGTAAAGCGGTACCAACGATGGGGGGGATGACTTGGGCTCGTTTAGAAGATGAAGGCGCGATTGTTTACCCTTGTTTAGAAGAGGGTGACCCGGGTCAAGACATTATTTTCACCGATACCTTCGAAAGTGCCAATGGCTTAGGTAAGTTTGTTCCTGCTGATATTGTGCCGCCAGATGAACGTCCTGATGCAGAATATCCATTTGTACTGATTACAGGTCGGATGTTGGAGCATTGGCATACCGGTTCGATGACGCGTCGTTCTAATGTGTTGGATGCGATAGAACCAGAAGCGGTCGCGACGATTAATCCGATTAGTTTGGATGAAATGGGTGTGCTGCCGGGTGAAATGATTACGTTATCAACACGCCGTGGTGAGATTACGATGATTGCCCGTGCAGATGAAGCGGTGCCAACTGGCGCAGTATTTATGGCGTTCTGTTATTACGAAGCGGCGGTTAATAAATTGTCGAATTCGGCACTTGATCCTGCAGCGAAGATTCCAGAATTTAAATATTGTGCGGTTAAAGTCACGCCGGGTGGTGAGCCAATGCCATTCAGTAGTTATGGTGGCGGACAATCAGATAATAAATTGAATTAAGTTTCGCGCTAGAACAACAATTGTAAAAGTTGAGTACAACAAAGCCAAGCACCAAAATTTAGTGTCTTGGCTTTGTTGTACTGGTTTATGCGTCTATGAGATGTCGTCTGTTGAGGCGATGAAGGTGAATTTAGAACACAATGAAAATTTTAGTCAGTAATGATGATGGGTATATGGCGGAAGGCATTCGTGCTTTAGCTGCTGCCTTGACAGATTTGGGTGAGATTACCGTTGTGGCGCCTGACCGTAACCGAAGTGGTGCGAGCAATTCGCTGACATTAGAAAACCCGCTGCGATTGAATAAAATGGATGATGGTGTTTACCGTGTTGATGGTACGCCGACAGATTGTGTTCATTTGGCTATTACGGGTTTGTTGAAAGAAGAACCAGATATGGTCGTGTCAGGCATTAATGCAGGCGCCAATCTGGGTGATGACGTTTTGTACTCTGGTACGGTGGCTGCCGCAATGGAAGGGCGGTTTTTAGGTCTTCCGGCTATTGCTATCTCTTTGAATGGCCATACGGCAACGCATTATGAAACTGCGGCTTGGGTGGCAAAAAAACTCGTACGCCATTTGCAAAAGGCCTCACTGCCGGCAGATACCATTTTGAATGTGAATGTACCAGATTTATCTATTGATGAGATTACTGGCTTTGAAACCACGCGTTTAGGCCATCGCCATAAAGCGGATCCAGTGATAAAAGAGCTTGATCCACGAGGTCGAGAGATGTACTGGGTTGGTCCTGCAGGAGAAGAGCAGGATGCGGGCCCCGGGACGGACTTTGATGCGATTCGTCGTGGTGCGGTGTCAGTGACACCGTTACAAATCGATTTAACTGCTTATAAGGCGATTGATGGCGTCTCGACGTGGTTGAAAGGAGCAGCAGTTTGATTCCTGATAGTCGTGGCATTGGCATGACATCTCAGCGTACGAGAGATCGCTTGATTAATCGGTTAAAAGAGCAAGGTATCAGCAATATTGAATTATTAAACGTGATGCGAGAGTTGCCGCGTCATTTGTTTGTTGATGAGGCACTAGCGAGTCGTGCCTATGAAGATACTGCATTGCCGATTGGGCATGGTCAAACGATTTCTCAGCCACATAGTGTCGCGAAAATGACCGAGATTTTGTTAGATGGAATCCCGAAAAAGAAAGTGTTGGAAATTGGCACCGGATCGGGTTATCAGACAGCGGTGTTATCGCGTTTGGTTGAGCGTGTCTATAGTGTTGAACGTATAGAACCCTTGCAAAATCAAGCGCGTGAGCGATTTTATCAATTGAAGCACAATAATATCCGCTTGAAATATAGCGATGGTACATGGGGCTGGGAGGAACATGCGCCTTATGACGGTATTATTGTGACCTGTGCGCCGGAAACTGTGCCAGAGGCTTTATTGAAGCAACTCGCACCCGGCGGCCGATTGGTTATTCCCGTCGGCGACAGTGGGCGTCAATCACTGCGAGTGATTGACCGAAATGGGTCAGCCTTTGAAGAAACAGTATTGGATGATGTTAGCTTTGTGCCATTACTGTCAGGACAAACATAAATAGAGCGATATGAGTCGGGTGGAGAGGGTAGTTAATGATGTTTGGTAATCAACTCATCTATGGGACCGGATTGATTATTGTCATGGTCATCTTTCACGTGATTATTCTGATGTGGCTGGCGGCGATATTAAAGCGCTGGGAGATAAGTTATCAGATTTTTGATAGCACTTTCGGTACGATGCTAGCTTTTGGCTTTTCTGTTTTTATCATTATCGGTATTCATACCGCGGAAGCTTGGTTCTGGTCCTATATCTACGTAGCGTTAGGTGAGTTTTCAGGGATTCAGGATGCACTCTATTTTTCCGTCGCGACATCAACAACGCTGGGCTATGGTGATGTTGTGTTATCCGAACAATGGCGCTTATTGGGCAGCTTTGAGGCGATGGGCGGTTTGTTATTATTTGGCGCAAGCACGGCCTTTTTAGTGGGATTGATGCGTTATGTTTTTTCTGACACAAACTCGGGTGCAAGGTAGAGAATAATGAAATTATTTTCAGGGATCTATCACAAGGTAATGTCATGGGCGCAGCATCGCTATGCCAGTTATTGGTTAGCTTTGGTGAGTTTTACCGAATCCTCTTTTTTCGTGATTCCGCCTGATGTAATGTTAGCGCCGATGACGCTGGCAAAACCAGAGAAAGCCTGGTTTTATGCAGGGTTGACGACATTGGCATCGGTATTAGGCGGTGTGTTGGGTTATGTCATTGGCCTGTTTGCTATTGAAATAATCATGCCCTGGCTGCATGAGTTTGGTTATTTTGATGCTTACCAATTGGCACAAGCTTGGTTTGTTAAATGGGGTTTTTGGGCTATTTTTATGGCCGGATTTACACCGATTCCTTATAAAGTTTTCACTATTGCAGCGGGTGCTGCGGCGATGGCTTTAGTGCCCTTTATTTTAGGATCTCTGGTGGGAAGAGGCTGTCGTTTTTTCTTGGTGGCAGGGTTGATGCGTTGGGGCGGTGCAGATTTAGAAAAACAATTATCGATGTGGGTTGATCGTTTGGGCTGGGCGATGGTGATTGTGATTGTCGCCGTTTACTTTATTTGGTTCCATTAAGAGCGCTGATAGCGCACTTTGCAAACTTCTGCCAATGTATCGTGTCACACTAGCACTTGTTTTTACGATAGATTGATAGGCATTAGAGCAACGTTTTTGATGAGATTCATTTTAATTTTGTTGATGTTGGCTTTGGTTGGTTGCGGTGGCAGTCAGGCTGTAGCGCCTGTCGGTGTTTATCGTGCGCAAAGTCAGCAAGCACCCCCTACTGTTTATAAGGTTAAACGTGGCGATACACTGTATTCAGTGAGTTGGCGTTTTGGCAAGGACTTTAAAACGGTAGCGCGGATCAATGGCATTGATTCGCCTTATACGATTTATGTGGGTCAAAAGTTAAGATTTAAACCTTATAAACAAGTAGCTAAAAAAAGTAGCAATAAGGCATCAACGGCTAAAAAAACATCAACAACAAAGAAAACAAAAACAGCCACCAAGTCGACTTGGGTGCCATCAAACAAACGGTTAAGCTGGCGATGGCCTGTTAATGGCAAGATTATTTCAACGTATTCGAAAAGTGCTGTGGGTCGTAAAGGTATTGATATTGCGGGTAAGTCAGGACAAAAAGTCTCAGCCGCTGCAGCCGGCAAGGTAGTCTATAGCGGTAACGGACTGCCCCGTTACGGCAACCTAATTATTATTAAGCATAACGATACGTATTTGAGCGCCTACGCTCATAACAAGTATTTGATAGTGAAGGATGGCCAAACGGTTAAGGCTGGACAGAAAATCGCTTTACTAGGTCGAACCGGCGCGCAGCGGGATCAGTTGCACTTCGAAATTCGACGTAATGGCGAGCCGGTCGATCCGATGCGCTTTTTGCCAAAGCGCTAAATACGCTACAATAAGCGGCTTTTTAGTTCGCTCGAACAAGACTGTTTATCAAGAGGTTGGTTTGGAATTAGGCGCAACAATGCAAAAGATTAAAGAGCTCACGGGTCGTAGCGACGATCTCAGGGGGTATCTTTGACTATGATAGCAAGGCAGAGCAGCTTATCGAGGTATCCCGTGAGCTTGAATCACCAACTGTTTGGGATGATCCTGATCGCGCACAAAAGCTAGGCCAAGAGCGTGTTAATTTAGAGCGGATCGTTACGACGTTATCTTCTCACCACGAGACCTTGGCGGATGCCAAAGATTTATTAGAATTGGCCGTTGAAGAACAAGATCAAGAAACCTTTGATGCGGTGCAGGCTGATCTAGCTGAGTTAGAACAGGCGCTAGAGAAGTTAGAATTCCAGCGGATGTTTTCGGGCAAGCTGGATATGAATAATGCTTACTTAGATATTCAATCCGGATCGGGTGGCACAGAAGCGCAAGACTGGGCAGATATGATCCTACGTATGTATTTACGCTGGGGTGAGTCTCACGACTATAAAGTGGATTTAGTCGAGGTGTCTGCGGGTGAGGTTGCCGGGATTAAGAGTGCGACGATTCATTTTGAAGGTGAATATGCTTTTGGCATGTTGCGAACCGAAACGGGAGTCCATCGCTTAGTGCGTAAATCGCCGTTTGATTCAGGTGCACGCCGACATACTTCTTTTGCATCGGTGTTTGTTTATCCTGAAGTCGATGAGAATATTGATATTGAGATTAATTCTTCTGATTTACGCGTCGATACCTACCGCGCCAGTGGTGCGGGTGGCCAACATATCAATAAGACGGATTCAGCGGTTCGGATTACCCATTTGCCGACCAATACCGTGGTGCAGTGTCAAAACCAGCGTTCACAACATCAAAACCGTGATAATGCGATGAATCAATTACGGGCGAAATTGTATGAACTTGAATTGATGAAGCAAAATGAAGAAAAGAAAGCGGCAGAAGAGGCCAAGTCTGATATTGGCTGGGGCAGTCAGATTCGGTCTTATGTTCTAGATCAATCTCGCATAAAAGACTTACGAACAAATGTAGAAACAGGTAATACCCAAGCCGTCTTGGATGGCGATTTAGACCAATTTATTGAAGCTTCCCTGAAATCAGGGTTGTAATCGAGAACACTATGACAAACGAAATAGAACAAGACGAAAACAGACTGATCGCACTGCGCCGTGAAAAACTGGCTGAATTGCGTACGGAAGGCAATGCTTTCCCAAATGATTTTCGTCGTAATGTGATGAATGCTGAATTGGCTTCTGAATATGCTGAGACTGATTCGGAAACATTAAAAGCGGATACGCGTAGGGTCAAGATTGCAGGTCGATTGATGACTAAGCGAGTCATGGGTAAAGCTAGTTTTGCGACTATTCGAGATATGTCGGGTGATATGCAATTGTATGTCAAACGTGACGATCTGGCTGAAGGTGTTTACGCTGGGTTTAAACGTTGGGATTTAGGCGATATTATTGCAGCGGAAGGGACATTATTCCGTACGCAAAAAGGTGAGCTATCCGTCATAGTCGATGATATTCGTTTATTGACGAAGTCATTAAGACCTTTACCTGAAAAATTTCATGGCTTATCTGATCAAGAGACGCGTTATCGCCAACGTTATGTTGATTTGATTATGAATGAAGCGAGTCGTGAAACGTTTGTCATTCGCACCAAGATCATTGATGGTATTCGCCGGTTCTTAATGGCGAAAGACTATCTAGAAGTTGAAACACCGATGATGCAGGCAATTCCGGGTGGGGCAACGGCGAGACCGTTTACCACTTTCCATAATGCCTTAGATATGGATTTATTTTTACGTATTGCACCAGAACTGTATTTGAAGCGCTTGGTGGTGGGTGGCTTTGAGCGGGTATTTGAAATTAACCGTAATTTCCGTAATGAGGGTTTATCAACACGCCATAACCCTGAATTTACCATGGTCGAGTTTTACCAGGCCTATTCAGATTATCAAGAGTTAATGGACTTGACCGAAGAGATGTTACGAACGGTGACGCAAGATGTTTTGGGCACATCGCAAGTGCACTATCAAGGCACCGACTTAGACTTTTCAAAACCATTCCACCGGATGACGGTTGTAGAGTCTATCTTGCATTTTAATCCAACGCTTACCGCGGAACAGTTGGCGACATTAGAAAGTGCATCAGCGATAGCTAAAGATTTAGGTATTCCATTAAAAGACAGTTATGGCCTAGGTAAAATCCAAATTGAAATTTTTGAAAAAACAGTTGAAGAACGTTTAATGGAACCCACTTTTATTACAGCTTATCCTACGGAAGTATCGCCCTTAGCGCGCCGTAGTGATGCTGATCCGTTTGTGACTGATCGGTTTGAATTCTTTGTTGGTGGCCGCGAGATAGCCAATGGTTTTTCTGAGTTGAATGATGCTGAAGATCAGGCAGAACGCTTCTTAGCGCAAGTAGCTGACAAAGATGCGGGTGATGATGAGGCAATGCATTTTGATGCCGATTATATTCGCGCATTGGAATATGGTATGCCGCCGACAGCCGGTGAAGGCATTGGGATTGATCGTTTGGTGATGTTATTAACTGATTCGCCGACGATTCGTGATGTGTTGTTGTTTCCGCATATGCGGCCGGAATAGGTTT
>JABGUA010000171.1 GCA_018646825.1 Piscirickettsiaceae bacterium | reverse complement strand
CGTAGAACCACCTGCTAAAGCCACATAAAACACACCACGTTTCGCAATTGCCATTCGTGCAACACTAATAAATTGCTCAGCCGCCGCATTAATCAAGTCGGTCGGATTAGCCATCACTCTTTGTTCCGCTTTCATCTCATTCCTCTGCTTTTCATTTCAACAACAGCCAAATACACATCATGGTATAAAACCTAAACCTTGCATACAATCATAACATCCAAGTCAAAATCAGTACCGTTTCGTACACTTGAACCTGCCAAGCTAAATCGAACTTAAACACAACAGGTCAGTCTTGCATTATCATGTCAATTAAACCAATAAGACTTCAATAAAAAAGGGACATTAACATGCTAAAAATAAGCCAAACAATGCTCAGTGCCTTGTTGCTCATCATGACACCGTTTGCTTTTGCCGAACAAGAACAACACTTTAATCAAATCAATATGCAGGCAACCGCATCGGATAACATAGCCAATGACCAACTCATCGCACTACTTGTCGTTCAAGAAACTGGAAACGACCCTGCGACGTTGGCCAACATCGTTAACTCTAAAATGGCTAAAATTATTGCAAAAGCTGAACGATTTAATAACATTAAACATCAAACCATCAACTATAACAGCCGCCCTATATACAAAAATGGCGCCATAAAATCATGGCAAGTCAGCCAAAATATCCGTTTAAAAAGTCAAGATTTCGAACAATTAGGAAAATTGGTTAGTCAAGTCAACCAACTCTCAACCGTACAGTCAATGAATTTCGGTGTATCAGACCAACAGACTGAGAAGACTCAGGATCGCCTAACGGAACTAGCTATTAAAAAATTCCGCCATAAAGCCACACTTATCGCCAAACAGTTTGGTAAATCAAACTACCATCTTGTCCATATCAATATCGGTAATAATTATGTCCAACCACAGCGTCACATGATGCGTTCATCAATGGCAAAAGAAAGTATGGCTGATGTCGCTCCCGCCCTATCGGCTGGTACCAATAAAATCAGTGTCAACATCAACGGGACAATCGAGTTATTTTGAAAATACGATTTCTAAAAATCGCTTACAGCAAGCCTAACCTTCCTTGTCTTGCTGTAAGCCGAACCGTCTAAGTTCTGGCGCAATTAACGGCGCTTGCACAAACAAAGTAAACAGCACGACACCAAAAGCAATCGATTGAATCGTCCACCAGTACGGTAACTCCGTCGGTATCGATAACGCCAAGGCTAAAGTGACAGCACCCCTCAACCCACCTAAAAACATCACGCGGCGATAAAACATTGGAATGGGCTCAATGTTAGGCAAAGCGCTAATTAGCGGCGCACCAAAAAAAACACCGACAGCACGAGCAATTAACACTGCACCAATGCCGATTAGCATAGCTAACCAACTATCGGTAAACATGCCCACCGTCACCGTCACGCCCATCAATATAAACATCAGCGCTTCTGCGACAGAAACATTAAAAGTCCAGAAATCATCAACAAATTGACTACCCGTAGTCTCATTAAAATCATGATGAATCACTTTGCCCATAACAATGCCAGTCACCAATACCGACATCACGTCAGACACATGTAAAAATTGTTCAGCCACAATATAAGACGTATATGCCGCTATCAGCGTCACAATCGCCTGCTGAATATAGTCCAACAATAAGCGAGATAAAATTAAAAATGCCAGACCCAATAATAATCCAAGTACTGCCCCGCCGAAAAACACCACTAAAAAACGAATAATCGCATCAGAAACTAAAACTTGTTCTGCCGGGTGTTGGGCGATATAAAGGAAAATACTAAATGTCACAATTGCAGTCGCATCATTGAACAGAGCTTCACCATCAAGCAAAATACAAAGCCGTTCTGGGACACCAAGCTTACGCATCACTTCTAATACTGCCACCGGATCTGTCGCAGCCAACAAAGCCCCTGTTAGCAGAGCCGCAATCCAGGGAAAGCCCGTCGGATGGCCAATACCATAATAGACAGCCACTGCAGCAACCACCGTTGACAACAACATCACTGGTATAGCGAAAAATAAAATAACTACCCCATTCTTCATCAACTGTTCAACATTAATTTTAAACGCCGCTTCAAAAATCAATAACGGCAGAAAAACCAATAAGATCAAATCGTGAAATGAGTTGTAACGAAGCCCGGTATCACCGCCAAAAGCAACAATAACTTCACTGCCAACGAAGCCAGTGACGACTAATAATGCCGCAAAAGGAAGATGAAATTTAGCCGCTAACGGCTTTAGCAATAACGCCAGCAAAAGCATCAATGACAATAACATCAACACTGTACTGACAGACATAATTTAGTCTGTCATTTCTTGTTGAACCGGAAATATTTCGTCCATGCCCTTCGTCAAACCATTGCCCACGACAATTCGTGCATGTGTCCGATCCAAAGCTCTCGGGTTTTTAACACCACAAGAATGTGCAATTGTCCCGACTTCTTTGATCATATTATTGACGTAACTCGTCACACGAACTGCTTTTGTTGCTGGATGTAAACCATGCTGAAATTTGGGGTCATGTGTTGTAATGCCTGTCGGACAAGTATTCTTATTACACTGCAATGCTTGAATACAACCCAATGAAAACATAAAACCACGTGCACTGACGATAAAGTCTGCACCTGCACATAACGCCCATGCCACCGCTGCAGGGGTTATCAATTTTCCCGATGCCACGACCTTAATTCGCTTACGAAAACCGTACTGATTTAATTTATCAACCAACAATGGCAAGCTTTCACGTAACGACATACCAACAGAATCAATCAAAGCCATCGGCGCTGCACCTGTCCCACCTTCCGCACCATCAATCGTTATAAAATCAGGGGCAAAATCAGCACCACGTTGTTTAACGGCTTTTAATAGATCATCAACATGGGACGGCTTACCTACTACCATTTTAAACCCCGTTGGTTTACCCGTAACGGTACGGACTCGATGAATCATTGTTAGCAAATCATCAAAACTATTAATATCAACGTGCCGGTTAGGACTCAAGGCATCTTCACCCACCTTTATGCCACGAATCGCGGCTATCTCTTCAGATACTTTTTCACCCGGTAAAATTCCACCTTTACCTGGTTTGGCACCTTGACTCATCTTGATTTCAAACATTTTTACTTGATCATGAGAAGCAACATCACTCAACTTCTCATCACTCAAATTACCATCTAAATCACGTACCCCGTTTTTCGCAGTACCAATTTGAAACACAATATCTGCCCCACCTTCAAGATGATAAGGAGATAAACCACCTTCTCCTGTATTCATCCAACATCCGGCCTCTTTGGCACCAGCAGATAACGCCAAAACCGCCGGTTTCGACAAAGCACCGTAGCTCATACCCGATATATTAAAGGAAGATTTGGTGGTATAAGGTTTCTCGCAGCCCTCACCCACAGTAACTGCAACCGGTGGAACGGCATCTTGGCCCAAAGTTGGAAAAGCACAATTTACAAATAAAACACGGCCTGTGCCACTTTGATTATCTGTTGAGCCAAAAGCAACCGTGCTGTCTACATTTTTAGCTGCACGATAAACCCAAGAACGTTGTGCACGATTAAAAGGGAGCTCTTCTCGGTCCATCGCAAAAAAATACTGGCGAAAGAATTCACCAACATGTTCGAAAAAATACCGGAAACGACCTATAACAGGATAATTACGTCGTATCGTTTGCTGCGTCTGCGTAACATCAATAATGTACGTCACGATTACCCACAGTATGAGTAGCATCAAAACCAGCAACAAAACGCCATCAAAAACCTTCATTGCATCAACAATAAAGTCACCCATTTGCTTCGTCAAATCACCCATATTCTGCCCGTTCCCTATTCTATTTTTAATTTTTGTAGAAGGTTCACATAAACGTTTGCAGTCACTGTGATGACAATAAGGTCATCAATTTGTTACAAAAAAATAATCATATCCTTTTAAGTTACTAACTTATACTCCTTACCTCTAAAAGCCGTAACGTCTGACTGGTAGCTCTATTGTCGGCCAACACCACCACCATTTGTATGAAAGCCATCATACTCTTAGGCTAAAAATAGCTGATATGCTGGGTTTTCAGTCTCTTCCCAGCATTGATAGCCTAAGGCTTCGATAAAACTTTGAAATGCGTCACGTTCCAACTCCGGCACTTGTACACCTGCAAGCACCCTCCCATAAGCAGCACCATGGTTACGATAATGAAACAAGCTAATATTCCAACGTTGGCCCATTCGCGTTAAAAACCGCAGCAATGCTCCTGGACGTTCCGGAAATTCAAAACGATATAACCGTTCATCGGCAGCTTTTGTTGCATGGCCACCTACCATGTAACGAACATGCAGTTTTGCCATTTCATT
>JABGUA010000170.1 GCA_018646825.1 Piscirickettsiaceae bacterium | reverse complement strand
CGCGTGTTTCCAACTGCTCAGATTGTCTGAAATAGGTCTCTAACAACCCAGATATCGAACTACCATCTAGAGCAATAATGCCTTGATAAGGTTGCGTCGCACCATTGACTTCAATAGTAATCGCCAAGGTGCCTTCACCCGTTAAATCGACTAATGTCGACTCATCAGCCAAAGTCACATCTTCGTCCCATTGGGCGAAAGCACGTAAAGTATCATCACTTGTGCACTCAACCATCATGACTTTGACGGGACCGGATGATTTAATTTGTAGTACCAAACGTTCGTCAATTTTAACGGTTGCTGCCAACAAAGCCGCTGCTGACATCATTTCACCTAATAGGGTTTGTAATACCTTAGGATAACGACGACGTGACGTCACTGCTTGCCATGTGTCATGCAAATGGACCCACTCACCTCTAATCGCCGCATTATCAAAAATAAAACGCTGCAAACTATCAGATTGAAATGATGGGCTATCGTTACTTTCTTTCATTCATCTTCCAAAAAAAATGCTGGACATAATCTATGTCCAGCATTTTACATTAACGCATAAAAAGATGCCGTGCTGTTCTAACAGCTCGTTTCTATTTAATCGATTACTACCTCATTATGCAACTGATAATAATAAGGTATTTAAACGTTTCACATAGCTGGCTGGATCTTCCAACTGACCGCCTTCAGCTAACAAAGCTTGGTCAAACAAAATAGAAGACCAATCACCAAAACGCGCATCATCAGACTCATCTTTCAACCGAACAACCATTGGATGTTCTGGGTTGATTTCAAAAATCGGCTTCGTACCACCCACTTCTTGACCCGCTGCTTTTAACATACGCTCAAGATTAGCACTCATATCCATATCATCAACCACTAAACAGGCTGGAGAATCAGTCAAACGATGTGTAATACGCACATCTTTTACTTTATCACCCAAGTTTGTTTTAACGCGTTCGACTAAATCAGCAAAGTTCTTATCAGTCTCTTCCTGTGCTTTCTTCTCTTCTTCATCAGCTAATTCGCCAAGATCAAGATCACCTTTCGCAACAGATTGTAATGACTTTCCATCAAATTCAGTCAATGAGTTCGTTAACCACTCATCAACACGATCTGCGAACAATAAAACCTCAATGCCTTTCTTACGGAAGACTTCAAGATGCGGGCTATTTTTAGCCGCTGCAAAGCTTTCTGCTGTGATGTAGTAAATCTTGTCTTGCTTGCCTTTCATACGAGCGACATAGTCTGCTAACGTCACCGTTTGCTCTTCACTACCCGTCTCAGTCGTTGAGAACAACATCAATTTAGCCAAAGCTTCTTTATTGGCAAAATCTTCGCCTGGGCCTTCTTTAATGACTTGACCGAATTCTTTCCAGAATGTCGCATATTTTTCTGCGTCATTCTTCTGCATCTTCGCCAATTCACTCAGCACTTTTTTCACTGAAGCAGCACGAATGCTGTCAATTATTTTGCTGCCTTGTAGGATTTCACGTGACACATTCAACGGCAAATCATTGGTATCAATCACACCACGAATAAACCGTAAATAACGCGGCATTAATTGGTCAGCATCTTCCATAATGAAAACACGTTTCACATACAGTTTTAAACCTTGTGTACGTTCACGATCCCATAAATCAAATGGGGCTGTTGAAGGAATATAAAGTAACGACGTGTATTCAGTCTTACCTTCAACTTTATTGTGGCTCCAGCTTAATGGATCTTGGTAATCATGCGAGATTTGCTTATAAAATTCTTTATATTCATCTTCACTAATGTCGCCCTTAGATTGTGTCCACAACGCCGTTGCTTTATAAACTGTTTCGTCTTCAAGCTCAGCGGTTTCATCTATCTTGCCATCTTCATCAGGCACAGGGTCTTTTTTCATTATGATCGGTAAATCAATATGATCAGAATATTTTGTAATGCAGTTACGTAAACGCCAACTGTTTAAGAACTCATCTTGGTCATCACGCAAATGCAAAGTAACTTCAGTACCACGCGCCGCTTTTTCAATTGTTTCAATCGTAAACTCGCCTTTACCTTCTGATGTCCATTCAACACCTGCATCAGCATCATCACCAGCGCGACGTGTTCTTAATGTGACTTTATCAGCAACAATAAACGAAGAATAAAAACCAACACCGAATTGGCCAATCAACTGTGAATCTTTTGATTGATCGCCCGTCATCTTATCGAAGAATTTTTTAGTACCTGAATTCGCAATCGTACCAATGTTCGCAATGACTTCTTCGCGATTCATACCAATACCATTGTCAGTAATCGTAATCGTCTTGGCATCCTTATCAAAGGACACGCTGATTTTCAGCTCGGCATCACCTTCATACAAACCATCATTAGACAATGCATCAAAACGCAATTTGTCCGACGCATCTGACGCATTAGAAATCAACTCACGCATAAAGATTTCTTTATTGCTATAGAGCGAATGAATCATCAGATCCAATAATTGGGTGACTTCAGTCTGAAAACCCAGGGTTTCTTTTTCTGCTACAACGGTCATTGAAATACTGCCTCCATCGGCTTTGTTTATCTTAAAGTCAACAAATGGGGGCGAGGTTTAAAAGTTCAAGGGGTGAAATGCATCAAGCCCTATTCATTTGTTTCTTTTTCGGTAGAATTCGACATAAAACCTGACTTTGCCTATTTTACCTATTTGGTTCTACTTCATGGAACTTCTTTGGCTCCACGACGCGATAGGTAGCATGATTTAGTCTGATTATCTCTATCTCAGGCTCCGCCATCGTATATTTTAGCTGGCCTTCTAAAACAACAATTTCCCCCAAACACCCGCTTTCGTTTGATGTGACTTCAATAATCCCTTAGGAATAATAGTTTCATCGAATACTGGTGTCTTCTTATATGCAGTCACGTTGTCCGGTAATGTCTTCATTTTCATATTTCCATAATCTAAAGATAAGCAAGGTCATTAATATTATCAAGGCTCGACAGACGGTCAACAAACAAGATTTAAGTTATTGCTTTTAATGCCGATTAATTAGTATATAGATACGCTAACTCGTCGGAGTTCTCCATGGAAATTCAATCATCAAACACCTTTAGTCAAGATGTCAGCGCACTGGCTAAAGCAGATGACAAAAAAGAAAATGGCCCCATAGGACCGCAAGTTGCAGAACTAGCCCACGCTAAAAATGCGGCTAAAGCTGAATTAAGACTCAATGCCAAATTATTAGAATCAGCACCGGAAGTGACCGTCAATGCCGGCAATAACCCGCAAGCCTTGGTACTCAAAACAGCTATCGAAGGCATTAATGAAGCACTCCAATAAACGCTAGGTGATAATGCCATTCAAAACACCTATGACTCTGGTTTAGATGTCAGCCCAGGAGCAACAGCAGACCGTATTGTTTCTCTCAGCACCGCCTTCTTTGGTGCATGCCAAGAGGCCAATCCTGATCTTGACCAAGAACTAGCACTCACTGCCTTTATCGATGTGATTCGAGGGGGTATTGAGCAAGGTTTTTCAGAAGCCCGCGACGTCCTTGATAGTTTAAGTGTATTGGAAGGTGATATTGCCACTAATATCGACTCAACTTATGACTTGGTACTAGAAGGACTATCGGTCTTTGTAGCAAATTTTAATCAAGCAGAGCCTGAGCCCGTAACTGAAGAACAAGCTAGCGTATAAACGAGCTACTTTTAAAATCAACAACAGACAACGGTCGATATAAAGTCTGAGTTTGAACACCTCCATCTCTATACAAGGTAGAAGCACCTCACTGGCTGTCCTGCCGGCAACGCATCAACTTGGCTTATAAGGCCTACCTTCAATCTTCCGCATAATGACATAAAAAATTGGCGTAAAGAATAAACCAAAGAACGTCACACCCAACATCCCTGAAAATACGGCGATACCTATATCATTACGCATCTCAGAACCTGCACCGGTTGATAGCACCATTGGGACCACGCCCATAATGAAGGCAAAAGAGGTCATCAAAATCGGCCTTAACCGCATATGACTCGCCTGAATGGCTGCTTTAACTGTTTCCATCCCCTGTATTTCAAGCTCTCTGGCAAACTCGACGATCAAGATCGCATTCTTACTTGCCAAGCCTGCCAACACAAATAGGCTGATTTGGGTGAAGATATTATTATCACCATCCGTTAACCAGATTCCTGTCACCGCCGCTAAAATAGACAAGGGAACAATGGCAATGACGACGAGTGGCAAAGCCAAACTTTCATATTGTGCGGCCAATACCAGAAAGACCAATAATAGACAAAGTGGGAAAATATAAAACGCGGTATTGCCACTTAAAATTTGTTGATATGTCAGGTCAGTCCATTCGTATTCAAACCCATTGGGTAAAGTTTGTTCTAGAATCATTTTTATCGCTTCTTGCGCATCTTCACTGGCATAGCCCGGTGCCGTGTCACCATTAATATCAGCCGATAAATAGCCATTATAATGGGCTGCACTTTCTGGCCCATAACTCTCCGACATGGCAATGACACTTCCCAGCGGCACCATGTCTCCATTACTGTTTCTCACTTTCAAGTTAGTGACATCTTTTGGGTCAGAACGATACGCTTGGTCAGCCTGAGCGATCACACGATAAGTCCGGCCAAACTGATTGAAATCATTGATATAAAGTGACCCTAAATAAATCTGCATCGTGTCAAAGATCTCTTTAACATTCAGCCCTAACTGTTTTGCCTTAGTCCGATCTAAATCGGCATAAAGTTGGGGTACATTGATCTTATAATTCGAGTAAACACTCGTTAAAGCCGGATTCTGCCAAGCTTGTTGTTGCACGCTATCAACCACTTCTGCCAGCTTCTCATAACCCAATGCACCCCGGTCTTCAATCTGTAATTTAAACCCACCTGTTGTCCCCAAACCACTCACGGGTGGTGGGGGGAAAATAGCCACAAAAGCTTCCTTAATGCCGCCATATTTCATCTGTAGTTTATGGGCAATAGCAGCGGCTGATAGATCATCGCTTTCTCTTTCAGAAAAAGGATCTAAGGTCACAAACACAATCCCTGCACTGGCACTATTGGTAAAGCCATTCACTGACAAACCGGGAAATTGCACCGCACTTTCAACACCGGGCTCGGCCAACGCCATTTCGCCCATTTGGGTAATGACCTGCTCTGTTCGCTTTAAGGTTGCCCCATCAGGTAACTGGGCAAAACTAGTCAAGTATTGCTTATCTTGTGGTGGCACGAACCCTTTAGGAATCGAATTAAAGCCAACAATCGTCACCGCTATCAATGCCAAGTAAATAACAAACGACAAGGACTTATGTTGCAATAAGCCACCGACTGAATTGGAATAGCCCCGCGAACTGCGATCGAAGAATCGATTAAAGACTTTAAATACACCACCAAACAAGAAATCGATAATGCGAGTTAAGCGATCCTTCGGTGCATCATGTGGCTTTAACAATAAAGCTGCCAATGCAGGACTTAACGTCAAAGAGTTAAACGCCGAAATGACCGTCGAAATCGCAATCGTTAATGCAAATTGTTGGTAAAACTGGCCTGTTAAACCACTAACAAAAGCAATCGGAACAAACACCGCGACCAGCGTCAAAGAAATGGCAATAATAGGCCCACTCACTTCAGTCATCGCTTGATAAGCGGCATCCAACGGCGTTAAACCACGCTCGATATTCCGCTCAACATTTTCCACCACGACAATGGCATCATCCACCACGATCCCGATCGCCAACACCAAACCAAATAACGACAGGGTATTAATCGAAAAGCCAAACAAATACATCAATGAAAACGTGCCGATAATCGATACTGGCACGGCTAATAATGGGATAATCGATGCACGCCATGTTTGTAAAAACAACACAACAACCAACACCACCAAAGCCAAGGCCTCCAGCAAGGTGATGATAACGGCTTTAATCGATTCCTTTACGAATATTGTTGGGTCATAAACCACTTGATAATCAACACCGACAGGGAAACTTTCCTTCAGTTTCGCCATGACAGCCCGAACATCATTTGAAATTTCAATCGCGTTCGCACCCGGTGCTTGGAAGAGCGGCACAGCGACAGCAGGCTGATTGTCTAGCATCGAGTTTAAACCATGATCAGCGGCCGCTAGTTCTATCCGTGCCACATCCTTAAGACGTGTTATTTGACCATCGGTCCCAGCCCGAATAATAATTTGTTCGAATTCTGAAACAGAGGTCAGCCGGCCTTTTGCATTTACTTGCAGCTGTAATTGCACACTATCACTTGTTGGTGGCCCACCTATAATGCCAGCCGCCACTTGTACATTTTGTTCTTGAATGGCTGCGACCACGTCATTAGCTGTCAGGCCTTGCTCTGCAATCTTGCTTGGGTTCAACCAAATTCGCATTGCATAATCACCTGAACCAAAGAGCTGTACAGAACCGACACCACGCACTTTAGCCAACTGATCTTTAACGTGAATCAAGGCATAGTTACGCAAATACAGTTCATCATAACTATTATCAGGCGAAAGAAGATGCACCACCATCGTCAAATCAGGTGAGCTTTTAACCACTGTCACACCAATTTGGTGTGATACGTCAGGTAAGCGTGGTAAAGCCTGTGACACCCTGTTCTGCACCATTTGTTGGGCTAAATCTGGGTCAGTCCCAATTTTAAACGTGACTGTCAATGTCATTCGGCCATCTGATGTCGCTTGAGATGACATATACAGCATGTTTTCAACGCCATTGATTTGCTCTTCCAACGGCCGAGCAACTGTTTCTGCCGTCACTTTTGGGTTCGCACCAGGGAAAGAAGCCGTGACAACAACAGAAGGCGGTGCAACATTGGGGTATTCCGACACAGGCAACTGAAACATCGCCAATAATCCGGCAATAAATATCAGCAACGACAGTACGGCTGCAAAGATGGGACGATCAACAAAAAACTTGGAGATATTCATTTTTTTCCTAACGTGAAAATACGCAGTACTTAATCTGTCGCACTAGCTGAAACCAAGTTGACCGTCACAGGCATACCTGGACGCACTTTAGCTATGCCGTTAGTAATTATCCGTTCTCCAGATACAAGTCCACTGACTACTTCACGCATGGCTTTTGACTGCTGACCTAATACGACTTCTCTGTATGCCACCAGCTGATCATCACCGACTATTAACACAAATTTTCTAGATTGGTTTGTACCCACGGCTGACTGTGGAATCATTAACGCTGACAATTCCTCTGCTGATCCCAATGCGATATTGGCATACATTCCCGGCCTGAGCACCCCATCCGTATTCTCAAATAAGGCCCGCGCTCTAATCGTTCCTGTCGAACTATCCAATTGGTTATCGAACGAATGTAGGTGACCTTGATAAACCACTTGATCATCTCCAGCCAAGCGTAGGGTAACAGGCATTTTTTTCAAATCAATCTCAGAACGTGCCACTTGGATATAACGCTGTTCATCGACATTGAATTCAGCATAAACTTGTTGTTGAGACACCAAGGTCGCTAACACCGGCGCGCCAGTATTAACCTCTACAACATTACCCACTGTCAGTTCAGCACGACTGATACGCCCCTCAAAAGGCGCACGTATAGTAGCGTAATCTAAATCTATTCTTGCTTCCTCTAACGCATTTTTCGCTTCTGAAATAGCGGCTAGAGTGACCTCATACTCTGCTTTAGATTGATCAAATAAACTTAGAGAAATCAATTTCTTAGAAACAAGACCTCTTGTTCTTTCCAATTCTTGTTCAGCTAATTTATTACGAGATTTTGCCGACAGCAGCTGTGCCTCAAACCGTTTAGCTGTCGCGGCATAAGGTCTTGGGTCAATCAAAAACAGGGGTGCACCAGCATCCACTAATTCACCGTCCTGAAAAAACACTTCTTCAATTCTGCCACCCACTAAAGGCTTGATTTCAACAGAGTCTACTGCTGCCAATTTGCCAGAAAAAGTAGACCACATACGCAACGTCGTTGGCGTCACTACCATCACATCAACTTCCGGTGGCGGTGGCATTGCCGATGCAGAATCAGCGGCTTGTACCTCTGAATTTGACATGACTAAAAATCCAGCAGCTGCCATCAGCAACACGCTAATAAAGGTCACTTTGAAAGAGAAAAATCCCGTTGTCATTATCCATCCTAGATTTAAAAGGCGTGACTTCAGAATAAAAATCACTGATAAATTATATCGTCAATAAAAAATGAATAACATCACACGATAGATATCTTGGGTAATCCAAACCCAGATCAAATGATATAAAACCTGACTCATACTGGCTTGTGTCTATTAGACTCTCAGGTTCACTATTTAAACGACAGATTAAGTGCCGATTGTTTCAAACTTATGATGCGCAGAATCGTTCTCATATATGGATTGAATCCAAAGCAAAATACTGTAAGAATAGACCCACCATACTATTATTTTATTGTTAAACGGATTGCCCACCCGTTGATAAGTCTTCATTGCTTATCTGCCCGTGTGCAACACAGCAGGGGAATAAGGAAACATGGCAGTAAGTAACAAGATTGAGGTAGCCGAAGGCTTTTCAGTACACCACGTTGTTTGCCCGCATGACTGTCCTGATTCCTGCTCTATGCTCGTCACTAAAGACGATGCCACTGGCAAAGCCATTCAAATTCAGGGCGACCCAACCCACCCGATTACCCGTGGACACCTCTGCAACAAAGTGAATCACTATTTAGACTTCGTTTATAACGACAACCGCGTCCTCTATCCCCATAAACGTGTTGGGCCCAAAGGACCCGGTGCAAAATTTAAACGGATTTCATGGGACGAAGCTCTCGATACCATCACGGATAACTTCAAAAGCACCATCAAAGAATATGGGTCTGAAGCCGTTCAACCTTATTCTTATTCTGGCACCATGGGTATGGTGGGCTACTGGACCATGGACAGTCGATTTTGGAATAAGATGGAGGCTGCGCGACTAGAACAATCAATTTGTATCTATGCTGCTATGTGGGCCGGCCTTCACACTTACGGCATGTCACATGCCAACACGTCCATCCATGAAGCCGCCCAAGAAGCCGACCTTATCATTCTCTGGGGCACCAATTTAGTCAGTACCGGCGTCCACGCTATCCCATTCATTCGCGAAGCCCAAGAACGAGGGGCAAGATTAATTGTTATTGACCCGCGCGAAACACGCACCACGATGATGGCCGACTGGCATATTCAACCTCGACCGGGCACGGATGCTGCACTTGCTTTAGCCATGATGAAAGTTATTGTCGATAATAATTTGCATGACATTGAATTTTTAAAAGAACAAACCGTTGGCTGGAAAGCATTAATCGACAAGAAACTGCCTGAATATTCGCTAGAAAAAGTCGCCAAAATCACCGGTGTCAAAGCCAAAGATATCGAAAAGTTTGCACTTGAGTATGGCTCAACCAAGAAGTCGGTTATCAGAGCCAATTATGGTCTGAACCGCCATCAAAACTCTGGCCAAATGTCTCGTGCTATTTTAACGCTACCCTGCATCACAGGCGCATGGCGTGAGAAATGTGGCGGTGCTGGGTTTGGCAACCTAGAAGAAATGTGGCTTCGCCATGATCTTAACAAACTCCATCGCCCCGACTTAGGAGAGCGTGGGAAAAAACGTCAAATCAGCATGGTACAAATTGGCCGCGCCCTTTCTGAAAATATAGGCTACGACGGCGAACAACTCGATCCCCCTATTAAATCCATGTTTATCTACAACTCAGACCCTGCAAATTGTGCTCCCAATACCAACGGCGTACGCGAGGGGTTAATGCGTGATGATCTCTTTGTCGGCATTCATGAAACCTTTTGGACCGACAGCTGTAACTATGCAGACATTGTCTTACCAGCTGATACCCAACTTGAGCGTATGGATCTGGTCGCGACCTATGGCAACTGGTATTACGGAATGAATGAACCCGTGATCGAACCACTGGGAGAAAGTGTCCGTAACTCCGAAATGTTTCGAAAACTAGCGGACAAAATGGGTTATAACCAAGAAGACGATAATGCCTTCACCCAAACCGATGAAGAAATTATTCGCGATATCCTCGTCGATGACACAGTCAACCCGCTAATGGAAGGCATTGATTACGAGGAACTAAAAGCCAATGGCTGGGCCAGAGCCAATACAGAAACCAGCCGCCGTGATTTTTTAAACCAGGGTTGGCCTACCCCCAGTGGCAAAATTGAAATTTACAGCGCTGCCTTAAAAAAACAAGGTATCGACCCTTTGCCAAGCTATGTACCTGAGATAGAAGGCCAAGAAGATCCCAAACGGAAACAGTTTCCGCTCCAAGTCTTAAGCTGTGCTTCACATTATTTTATCGGTGATTCCTTCCAGTCTGTCCCAAGACTACAAGCGATGATGTCTCGTCCAACACTAGAACTCAACCCAAGGGATGCAAAGAAACGAGGTATCTCTGATGGCGATCTGTGTCGGGTATATAATGACCGAGGGGAAACCTTTGCCCATGCTGTCATTATCAAAAAACTGATTTCTGGCGTCTGTAATACCCAGAAACAATTCAAAGGTAGCAATACTTATGGCGGTGTCAATATCAATGCGCTTAGCTCCGAAATGCTCACAGATTTTGGCAATAGTCCTACCTTTTATTCCTGCTTAGCCGAAGTCGAACTCGCCAGCGATCAAGTCAAAAAAGACATTCTGGCACAATGGGGTGGCAAGAAAGGCTATATCCAACGCTGGCGTAACGATCCAAAAAACAAAGATATCAAAGCCACGGATGCCCAAATCATTGCCGCTGCTAAAAAAGTACATCAAGGGATATTTTAATCATGGCAACCATCAAAACCAGTGGTTTTAATGACCCCTTTAACACCCTATTACCCTCACCTTCTACCGCTATTCAACTGAAACGGGTTAATAGCAGATCAGGTAAAATCACTAAAATCACCAACCTCACCCACGACACAATCGAAGTCACTATTACCTGTGACAAAAACGCTATTCCTTTCAATGCCAAAGCAGGCCAATATGGCACACTGAAAGTCGATGGCATTGATAGACCTCGCGCCTATTCCTTCGCCAAAGCGCCCGTTTTAGAGAAAAAAAACCAAGTCACGTTCTTTATCCGATTAATTGAAGACGGTGAACTCTCAAACTGGTTTAAACAGAAAAAGCGGACGAGAGAAAACGTCATCGTCAGTGGCCCAATGGGTAAATTTGGCCTTGATAACTCACACGACACCATTGTCTGCATCGCAGGCGGAAGTGGAATGAGTGCCATCAAAGCACTGATAGAACAAGCTAACCATCAATCTCTTGCACGCGACTGTTTGTTTTTTTATGGCGCAAGAACGCAAGCTGATCTTTATTGTCTGGAAGAAATGGAAGCCATCAAACAACAGTGGCATCCTGATCACAGTTTCACCTTCATTCCCGTTTTATCCGAAGAGCCTGATGACTGTGAATGGCAAGGGCCTAGAGGCTTTGTTACTGAATACTTAAAAAACCATTACCTCGATACTCACCAACTCGACATTCAACACATAAAAGCGCTCTTCTGCGGACCACCAGCCATGATTGATCATGGTATTGAAATATTACAAAACGCCGGACTCCCAAAAGAAGCTATCCGTTATGACAAATTTGAAGATGTCCGTTCACCAGCACCCGTAATTGATAACCGAAAATGTACACTCTGTGACGAATGCCTTCTGGTCAAACCAGTCGAGGACTGTATTGTTGAAACCAGTGCCTTTCATCATTCCCGGCAAACAGGTATTACCGACATTGAACCTGTACGGCCCGGCGAAACCTCGGGCTTGTATTACAGCAGTCTTATCATCAACAGTGACCATTGTATTCGCTGCTATGCCTGCGTCGATGCCTGTCCACATGATGCCATCTCGCCAACGAATCAAGCAATGCCACAGGTTCTAAAGCAACGCT
>JABGUA010000159.1 GCA_018646825.1 Piscirickettsiaceae bacterium | reverse complement strand
GGCTTCTTCTAAAAACTGCCAGCTGGGTGAAAAGCCAATGGCTTGAGCCGTTTTCACGTTAATAGCCAGTTTTTGAGATTGTTCCATTTTGACTTTGAGGTTGGCTGGATTGGCACCGAGTAATATTGATTGGACATAGAGTGCAATGCGACGGGTGTAGCGTTGATTATCCGATTCTCTGCCACCAGAGGCTGCTAGGACGCCCATTTTGACTTCTTCTCTTCCTATTAAAGAGTAGGTGGGAATGCGTCTTTTGATAAAACCTTGATTGAGTTGTTTGAAATCATTGGTACTGAAACACTGTAATGGTGGGAAGTAGATGGCATCGATACTCGGTGGCATGGTATCGAGTACTTCCGTTAGGTCATTTTTAATTGGCAGCATAGTAATTTTGAAGCCGAGTTTTGTTTGCATTGCTTCTGTGGTCAGTCGCAATTCGGGTATGGCTTCTAGGAACAAGTGATCGGCCGGTATTAATAAGTGTTTAAAACCGACTAAGCTAGAGAACCTACGCAGGTCATCCCCCACCAGTTTATTCTCACTGATATAGACGTAATTCTTTTTGCCACTGACGCCATTTTGATAAGGTAAGTTTTGTAAGATACGATCAGCGACTTCAGGTGCAATAACCGGCTTATTTAAGTTTTCAATCAGTGCGGCTTGGTGTGAAGATAGGAGACCATTAGCAATGATGATATCGACGTTAGGATCATTTAATAAGGCTATTAGATTTTGTCTGATTTCAGCCATCTTCCAATTGCCATGGCGACGATATTGTTCTGGGAATTGGATATTGAACTCTCGTCCGTTTAAATCAATTATTTCTTTTTTAATTTGTTCAAAACTTAAGACTTCACGCTTGATTGGGCCGTCATATAGTACGGCAATATTAACGGTTTGGGCGGCCTGGAGAGAGAAGCTTAATAGAGTGAAGAGCAGGGTGGCAAGAAGCCGGGAGCAAAGCCGTCGGGACATTAGTGTTGTTCCGTTATTATTAGAGTTAGATAGGGTTTTATTATCAATAACATAGCATTATTTTCTATCTTGCACTATGCGGCTTTTTTTCTTAATGTAAGTTCATGTGAAATTCTGCATGTGATCACTACGCATTGACATGAAATGAAACTTCGTTCTACTATCCTTGCCAGTCATTCATCACGCTTCTTGATGCTAAACCTTACGTAGATTAAGGTTGCATGACAAAATAAATACGCTAGACGAGACAGTCTTAACTTTAAATTTTTAATGGACGGTAGACATGATCAGTAACGACTTTTATTCACAAGAAAATCAAGGGCCTTATGAATTCTTTGATATCAAAGACTTTGAACTTGAATATGGTGGCAAAATTTCCAATTGTCGCATTGCCTATTCGACGCATGGGACACTGAATGCGGCGAAAGATAATGTGATTCTTTTCCCCCATATGTTTTCTGGTACCAGCAAAAGCTTAGAAGCTTATGTTGGTGAAGGAAAGGCGCTTGATCCCTCTAAATATTTTATTATTTTCCCTAACCAAATTGGTAATGGGGTGTCGACATCACCGCATAATACCGAAGATGCGTCGATTTCAATGTGTGATTTCCCACAAATATCGATTGGTGATGATGTGCGTGCGCAACATGCGTTATTAACAGAGCAGTTTGGTATTACTGAAATAGCATTAGTATTGGGTTGGTCAATGGGCGCACAGCAAACCTATGAATGGTCCGTCCGTTACCCTGATATGGTTAAACGCGCTGCACCTATCGGTGGTACTGCTAAGACCTCAGATCATAATACGGTGATGGTGGAGAGTTTAATTGGTGCTTTACGCACAGCAATTAACTTTAATGATGGTAATTACTCTTCATGTGAGGAGCTTGATAAAGGACTTTGTCATTTAGCCGTTATGTTTGCTTCGATTGGTGTGAGTCGTGAGTTTTATGCGAAAGAAGATTGGCGTGTTGCCGGGTTTGAATCTGTTGAGCAATTTTTAGTCGATTTCTGGAAAGCATGGTTTAGACCGATGGATCCGAATGCCTTGGTCTCTATGCTAGATAAATGGCAGCATGCGGATGTGTCAAAACATGCTGATGGTGATTTAGCTGCGGCTTTAGGCCGTGTTAAAGCCGTCGTTCACAATATGCCTTTTGAGCAAGATATGATGTTTACTGAGCTTGAATGTCGTGATGATTCGGCGATGATTGCAAATTGTGAACATAAGCCAATCCCAAGTACATGGGGACATTTTGCGATGTTTGGTGTTTTCCCAGAAGATTTTGGCTTTATCGATGGACAACTTAAAGATTTATTAGCGGTTCAAGCTTAAGTCACTTAAATAAAATAAAAAGCCCGTAGCATATTTCTGCTACGGGCTTTTTTTGTGGATGTTGTTTTAGCTAGTTTTATTATTAAGGTTTTGATGGATCTAGATAATGTATTAACCGGTATTTCGCATACCAGTTGAAATGGCGCTAATTGTTCTCAATAATGGATCGCGCCAACGGGCTTGTTCAATTTCATCGGTTTCATTATCGCGATAGCGGTTTAATAATACCGTTTGGATGTGATTAAGCGGGTCTAGATAAGGATCCCGTCGACTTAAAGATAAGGCGAGCGCAGGGTTATCCTGAATCAGGCCTTGGCTGTTAGTTAAAGTGAGTATGGCATTTTTTGTCCGTTGAAATTCAGTTTCAATGATTGTAAATATTCGCTGTGCTGAATCGGGGTCTTCGCATAATTCTGCGTATTCTTTGGCAATGCCCATATCGGCCTTAGTTAAGGCCATTTCTGTATTACTGACCAGGGCACGGAAGTATGGCCATTTTTGATACATTTGTTGGAGTATAGCCAAGCGGTCAGGGCGATCCATGGTCCAAGTTTCTAGTGCACTACCGAGGCCGTACCAAGCAGGTAAGGTCTGTCTGGATTGCGCCCAAGCAAAGACCCAACCGATAGCTCTGACTGAGGTGATAGCACGATCACCCGGTTTACGGTGTGATGGGCGTGAGCCAATATTCATCATGCCGATTTCAGCGATGGGGCAGGCTTCGTAGAAATAATCTAAAAACCCGGGGGTGTTTTGGGTGAGGTGGCGGTAGCTGTCTTCTCCTAGTGCCACAAGTTCATGCATTATTTTAGCGTGTTCGGGCTCATGCAGATTGGGCTCTGAAATAAGCCCTAAGCTGGCTTTTAGGAGCCCAGAGACACCCATGCCTAATTCATAAGAGGCGGTATCTTTATTACCATATTTATAGGACAGTACTTCGCCTTGCTCGGTAAACTTGATTTGGCCTTTAACAGTGCCATTTGGCTGCGATAAGATCGCATCATGGGTTGGACCGCCGCCACGTCCGATTGTCCCGCCACGGCCATGGAACATACGGCACCGAATGTCACGTTCACTGGTCAAATCAGAAATAATTTGTTGTGCTTTATAGAGCGACCAACTAGAGGCGAGGATACCGCCGTCTTTGCAAGAATCTGAATAGCCGAGCATGACTTCTTGTAAATTGCCTGATGCGGTTAATAAAGTGCGATATATTGGCGCATCGAGTAAGTGGGTCATGACGTCATCGATGCGTGATAAATCGGCGATGGTTTCGAATAAGGGGGCGACGCGAATGTGGCAAAACCAATCTTGTTTCACATCATCAAAACCGCACAGTCCTGCAAGACGCGCTAGTAATAGGACTTCTAAAATATGGCTTGCTTCATGGGTCATTGAGATCACATAGCTGCCAAAAACATTGCTACTGATTTCTTTTTGAAGACGTGCCATGGTTAAAAATACAGCGAGCACTTCTGCGGTGTCGGCGCTTAAGCTCGCTTTATTCACGGCGGTTGTTAAATTGGGTGTTGCGAGTAAATCGCTCAACAATTCAAATCGTTGTTGTTCATCCAGGTTGGCATAATCTGGTGATAAGGTTAACTGAGCAAGAAGTTCAGCGACTGCACTGCTGTGGCGCGTTGATTCTTGGCGTAAATCGAGTTGTAATAAATAAAAACCAAAAGTTTCGACGAGACGAATCAGGTTTTGTAATTCTGCATTGGCGACAGCAGAATCATCCTCTGATATCAATGAACTTTGAATGAGTTTGAGGTCTTGTAAAAATTCAGTTTCAGACCGATAGGCAACGCCTGAGGCTTTCGTATTGGTGTTGCCATCAAAATAGTCTTCGCTCATACGTAAATTGTCATTTAAGCGATAGCGCATCATATACAGTTTTCTGCGATAAGGTTCATCCATAAAGCGTTCTGGGTTAACCCCAAAAGCAGCTAGATAATGTTGTTGATCTTGTTCTATATTTTCTGCGAGTTCTAAGCTGATTTTACTGACGGGGAGAGAATGGGTTAACACGTAGCTGAGTTGGGTGACATCCTCTAGATAACGGCGTAGAACTGTTCTTTTTTGCAGTTGAACAGCCATTTCTGTTGTTTCAGCCGTGACGAAAGGGTTGCCATCTCGATCACCACCAATCCATGAGCCGAACTTGAGATAAGCTGGTACGGTGATTTTGCCATCGTCTTTTAACGCATTAGCATAACTGTGGGCAATGGCGGCTTCCATATTACGATAGGTTTGAGGTACAGCATCGAATAAGCTGAGGTCGAAATAGAACAAGCCATTCTTGATTTCATCACGTACGGAAGGTTTAGTGGCGCGTACTTCATCGGTACCCCACAAAATTTGAATTTGGGCTTTTAATT
>JABGUA010000041.1 GCA_018646825.1 Piscirickettsiaceae bacterium | reverse complement strand
CAGAAAAAGGCATTCCAGTGTTTAATGCGCCAGGTGCCAACGCCAACGCCGTACAGGAATTGGTCTTAACCGGCATGTTACTTAGCGCAAGAAACATCTGTTTTGCATGGGACTTCGCCCGCAATCTACAAGGGTCTGATAGCGAAATAACCAAAGCTGTCGAGGCAGGGAAAAAAGATTTTGTTGGCTTCGAGCTCCCAGGAAAAACATTGGGCGTCGTTGGCCTAGGTGCTATCGGAATTAAAATCGCAAACACTGCTAGCTCATTAGGTATGCGCGTCATTGGCTATGATCCAAAAATCACAGTACAAGGTGCATGGCAGCTTTCTCACCAAGTCGAACAAGCATCAAGTATTGACGACTTACTGAGACAATGCGACTTCGTCACTTTCCATGTACCGCTGGTCGATGCCACACGCAATATGATTAATGCAGAACGCCTTGAAAGCATGCCTGACAATGTCACCATTCTTAACTTCTCACGTTCTGGCATTGTCAATGATGAAGCCGTCGTTGCCGCAATAGACAGTGGCAAAGTCCACGCTTATATTTGTGATTTTCCGAGTAACTTGCTCAAACAACATCAAAAGGTCATCACACTACCTCATTTGGGCGCATCAACAGCTGAAGCCGAGGACAACTGTGCCATCATGGTTGCCGAACAAATCAAGGATTACC
The DNA here is from genome assembly GCA_018646825.1 of Piscirickettsiaceae bacterium. Lineage (GTDB taxonomy): Bacteria > Pseudomonadota > Gammaproteobacteria > Nitrosococcales > Methylophagaceae. The sequence goes on along the minus strand of JABGUA010000041.1, from coordinate 5,260 downwards.
TCGAGAGTGGCAATATTCGTAATGCCGTTAACTTCCCTACCGTCAAAATGGCAAAAATGAATGGCCAACATCGCCTCACCGTCGCACATGAAAACATCCCTAACGTCATCGGGCCAATTACCAATGCCATAGCTAAAGCCGATATTAATATTCTTGATATGTTGAATAAATCTCTAAATGATTCAGCTTATACCCTGATAGACACTGAAACAGAACTGCCAACAGGCGTCATTAAAGAAGTTGAAGCTATTACTGGCGTGCTAAAAGTCCGTTGCCTTAATTAAAATCATAAGTTCATGAATTAAGTCACTCTTTTCATGGTTTACCGATTGAGCAATCGCGAACACAGTAGTATGCTTTAGCTAAACAATTTCTGGAGAACATAATATCTAAAATCAGCCATCTCATCCTTGGACTTTTCTTATTGTCAGCCTTACCCGTCAGTGCTGAGGTTATCTCCATTACAGACCCACGTTATAGCGTACCCAATGATGCCTCTGGCGTTGTTCGTCCAACACGCGGCATGTCAATGAATGCCGTTGCACAGTATTATGGCCAACCCAGCTCTAAAACAGCCACTATTGGTCAGCCTCCCATCACTAAGTGGACATATCCTGAATTTGTTGTGTTTTTTGAATATAGCACGGTCATTCACTCGGTCGTACCGCGCCAATAAACTGCTCTGAGATGAATCTTCTTCGCTAGCTATACCAGAATGACCAGAACACGATCATCAACATGTTCAAATTGATATTTTCTAGCTGACTTGTATCAGAAACTTAGCTAACTTTCTTCACCTAAAAAACGCCGACGCGCCCATTTAGGGTAGGTCCCTTCTTTAGCATGGTGGAGGGAATCAGACTCAATCACGACTAAAACTAATACCGATACTAACGTCGGCAATAAACCCAAACCACCTGCCAAGGCATAGCTCATTTCTCGCATTAAGCCCAGCTGTGCCTGTCCATACCAAGCAGCGGCTGAAACAAAAACCAACAATATGAGCATCACAGCCAGCAAACGGCTCCAACGTGCAGCAATCTGCCAATGAATAAAAACAAATTCGCTATCATCACGTTGCACTCGAGCAGCGCGAAACAATGTATAGATAATTGCAAAGATAGAAAGTATCGGCACTAAAACGACTAAATACATATAATTTGGGCCTAGCGTTGCTATGCCCACGAATAACAAAATATGGTTAACAATCAAATTACTGAGAAAAATATCATGAGCACGCTTCGCTAATGTTCTCTCACGTGCCGTCGGCATCCCCGTTTCAGCCAATTGGTTAAACCTTACTTCGCCATATTATTTAAAATTGCTTCTCGTACCGCACCGAGAGTGGCATCAACCGTGACCATTGGGCCTGTACTCTGCTGAATTGCAATATCAGGATCCTTCAAACCATGCCCAGTCAAAGTACATACCACTGTGCTGCCTTCTGGAATCTTACCCGTCTCAATATCATTCAAGGCACCTGCAAGCGATGCTGCCGAAGCCGGTTCACAAAAAATACCTTCTTTCTCAGCCAATAACTTTTGAGCGGCAAGAATAGCTTCATCAGTACATTCGTCAAACCAACCGCCAGACTCTTCTTTAACAATCCAAGCTTTTTCCCAGCTTTGAGGATGGCCAATACGAATTGCTGTTGCAACAGTTTCTGGGTCATCAACCATACCACCACGCATAAACGGCGCAGAACCAGCAGCTTGATAACCGACCATCTTCGGACGTTTAGATCCGACAACGCCTTTAGCAAACTTACAATCACCTTCACAGTACGCACAAGACTCCGTCACTTTATCACCGGCTTTACAGGCGTATTCAGAATAGCCAATCCAGTGTGCCGTGATATTGCCCGCATTACCCACAGGTAAACAATGAAAATCAGGTGCTTCGCCTAATTCTTCGACAATCTCAAATGCCGCTGTTTTCTGACCTTGTAAACGGTAAGGATTAATTGAATTAACAATTGTTACAGGCGCTTCTTTAGCGACATCTTTAACCAACTGCATACCCTCATCAAAATTGCCTTTGATTTGGATTACCGTCGCACCATGCATCATCGCTTGCGCTAATTTTCCCAAAGCAATCTTGCCATCCGGAATCAATACAAAAGCGGTAATCCCAGCGCGTGCGGCATAAGCTGCTGCCGCTGCTGATGTATTACCAGTTGAGGCACAAATGATTGCCTTACTGCCTGCTTCAACCGCTTTTGTCACGGCCATCGTCATACCACGATCTTTAAACGAACCTGTTGGGTTTAAGCCTTCATATTTAATATAAAGATCGACGTTTTTACCAATTAAACCGGGAATGTTATCCAATTTTAATAATGGCGTATTGCCCTCACCCAAACTAATTAAACGGGTATCATCGCTCACCGGCAGACGGTCGCGATAGTTTTCAATCAAACCCGTATAACGTGGTCGAAATGGCATAATTTTTTCCTCTTAAATAATATCTAATTTTGGCTAGTTTAAATTAGTAACTAACCTAAAGATTCCATACGAATTCGCATGACTGAATCTTTTACTGTCTTTAATGCTTCGATGTGTTTTATCGCCATATCCATGTTTTTCTCCGCAATCGCTTGCGTCAACATAATGACCGGCACCATGCCATTGTGATCTTCAGGCTCTTTTTGCAAAATAGCTTCGATACTGATTTTCTGTTCAGCCAAAATACGCGTAATGTCGGCCAGTACACCTGGCTCGTCATCAGTATGAATACGCAAATAATACGACGTCACAACCTCAGACATAGGTAAAATTGGCGTATCAACCAGAGCATCTGGCTGGAAAGCCAAATGCGGTACCCGGTTTTCTGGATCACTGGTCAACACACGTACAACATCAATAATATCAGCGACGACAGCTGAAGCCGTTGCTTCTGATCCGGCACCTGCACCGTAATACAGAGTGGGACCAACAGCATCGCCTTTGACCAACACAGCATTCATCACACCATCAACATTAGCAATTAAGCGACGATGCGGAATCAAAGTAGGATGAACGCGAAGCTCTACCCCATGTTCTGTTTTCTTACTAATGCCTAAATGCTTGATGATATAACCTAATTCAGCCGCATATTTCACATCTTCTTGTGACACCTGACTAATACCTTCGGTATAAGCCTTATCGAATTGCAAAGGAATACCAAAAGCAATTGACGCCATAATGGTTAATTTATGAGCAGCATCGATACCTTCAACATCGAAAGTAGGGTCAGATTCGGCATAACCTAAGGCCTGTGCTTCAGCTAAAACTTCAGGGAAATCACGGCCTTTATCACGCATCTCTGTCAGGATAAAGTTACCTGTACCATTAATGATGCCAGCCAACCACTCAATACGGTTCGCCGATAAACCTTCACGCATTGCCTTTATAATTGGTATACCACCAGCAACACCGGCTTCAAACCCAATCGTCACCCCTTTCTCTTGGGCTTTCGCAAACAGCTCATTACCGTGCAAAGCAATTAACGCTTTATTTGCAGTCACAACATGTTTGCCATTCTCAATCGCTTTGAGTACCAGCTCCCGTGCGATGCCTGTGCCGCCAATCAACTCAACCACAACATGAATATTAGGATCATTAACGATCTCAAATGCATCTGTTGTAATATCGATACCGCTGATATCACAATCACGTTCTTTCTCTAACGTACGGTCAGCCGCACGCGTGATTTCAATATCACGGCCAGCACGACGTGTAATTTCTTTTATATTCCGGCGCAGCACATTCACTGTACCGCTACCGACTGTACCTAATCCCAATACACCAATTTTTACTGATTGCACGCTTTGGCCCCCTAGCCTTTTCTGAACATATCGCGAATCCCACGGATCGCTTGACGTGTTCGATGTTCATTTTCAATCAAACCAAAACGGACATGATCATCACCATACTCACCAAAACCAATGCCTGGTGACACGGCCACTCTCGCTTCTTGTAATAATTTTTTCGTAAACTCTAATGAGCCCATATCGCGGTATTTTTCTGGAATCTTAGCCCAAACAAACATCGTGGCCTTAGGCTTTTCAACCTGCCAACCCAGTCCATTCAAACCATCGCACAGCACATCACGACGACTTTTATAAGTCGCAACAACCTCTTCAACACATTCCTGAGGACCATCAAGTGCCGCAATGGCAGCCACTTGAATTGGGGTAAACATCCCATAATCCAAATAAGACTTCATTCGTGATAGCGCGGCAACTAATACTGGATTACCCGACATAAAGCCCACTCGCCAACCCGGCATATTGTAAGTTTTAGATAAAGTATAAAACTCAACCGCCACATCTTTAGCACCAGGAACTTCTAGAATGGAAGGTGCTTTATAGCCATCAAAGGTGATTTCGCCATACGCTAAATCATGTACTACCCAAATTTCATGCTCTTTAGCAAATGCCACAACCCGTTCAAAGAATTCTAAATCAACACATTGTGTCGTTGGATTACCCGGAAAGTTCAACACCAACATTTTTGGTTTAGGCCAAGTGTCTTTGACAGACTTTTCTAACTCAGCAAAAAAATCGCCACCATCAACCAAAGGCACATGGCGAATATCAGCGCCTGAAATAACAAAGCCATAAGGATGGATGGGGTAAGCGGGATTTGGTACTAAAATCGCATCGCCAGGCCCAACAGTCGCCAAAGCTAAGTGCGCCAAACCTTCTTTAGAGCCAATCGTAACAATGGTTTCTGTTTCGGGATCTAAAGTGACATCAAACCTGCGCTGATACCAGTCACAAATCGCTTTACGTAAACGGGGAATACCACGAGAAACAGAGTAACGATGTGTATCCGGTCGTTGTGCCGCTTCAGTTAACTTTTCAATAATATGCGCAGGCGCAGGACGGTCAGGATTTCCCATCCCAAAATCAATAATATCCTCTCCACGCGCACGTGCTTGCGCCTTCAAATCGTTAACGATATTGAATACATAAGGCGGGAGGCGTTTAATCCTAGGAAAATCGTCGTTCAACACAGCACCTGAAATAATAAAAAACAGCTGGCAAACCCAGCAAAATAACTGAAAATGGCTAACACTTCAAATCGTATTTAACCAATATGGATAGTTATGAGCCAACAAGACCTATTTTACAACGAAATCTTAGAAGAACTCGAAAATGGCAGCTTAGTGCTACCTACCCTACCAGAAGTCGCGTTACGCGTCCGCGATGTTGTTGATGAACCGGATGTCACAGCTAAACAATTAGCCGAAATTATCGTCACCGATGCAGCCCTGT
>JABGUA010000126.1 GCA_018646825.1 Piscirickettsiaceae bacterium | reverse complement strand
GACACTGTGTTGGAATGACGGGCTATGTGCCACTTCATTTAATGCTTTTTTCATCTTAAGAATAAAAGGATCTTTAAGCGGTGTAATGGCCTCCTCGCCACCCACCATCGCGAGCATTCCCCCAAATGATGAGTTGACTATGGTTTCAACAAGGCCATCAAAGGCCGGGGTTAGATCGGTTTCCTCAATAACTTGGCTAAAATCAAGCGTATGGTGCTCATCTTCAGTCACCATCTCAGCAAAAAAGCGATCTAGGTTTTCTTGGCTAAAAAATTGCTCCATCACTAAACCGTGAATACCCGATTTGAATTCTTCAAAACGGGCAACCACAACACCAGAGCCATATAGCCCTGGCACTTTTTCAAATAGCATATGAATGGCCAACCAATTGGTTATACCACCCGCTAATGCAAACATCCCAATTGCTAATAGAATTTCTTTAACTTGTCCGACTGATGCCATACCTGCCAATATGAAACTAGCAGCAATGGCATTGGTGAGAAGACTTTTATTCATCGGTCCATTTAGTTAATGCAGCAATCACTGATTTAGCTTGATCTTTACTAGAAATATTAAATTTAGAGCGTTGACTATATTCACCATTGCGTTTTTGGTAGCGACGAATCGTATATTTTTCAGGCCCAAAATCACCTGTTTTACGATCTAAATCTTGGTAACGAAACATTAATGTCGCCCATGCGCCTTTTGTTAAGACGACTTTATCTAATTCCTTAACCGTCATTTCCTCGCCTTCCATATATTCGACGGTTAATTCGTCTACTGTTTCAGCCATGTTAAATTCCTACCTTAAATTGAATCATTATAAAATTGTGTCATCACCTGACACAGCATATGGGCATCTCGACTACCCGCGTGTTCTCTAATTGAATGCATGGCATAGCTTGGCAAGCCGACATCTAATGTTTTAACGCCAATACTACCGGCAGTAATAGGTCCAATCGTACTGCCACAGCCCAAATCCCTTCGGACAACAAAGTCTTGTACAGGGACATTTGATTGCGCACCAAGCTGCCGGAAAAAAGCACTGGTTTCGCTATTGGTAGCATACCGTTGATTTGCATTGCTTTTTATCACTGGACCCGCATTAAGTTTCGGTCCATGTTCGGCATCATGCATCTCCGCATAATTTGGGTGAATCGCATGTGCATTATCGACCGAGATTAACAATGAGTTTTGAATCATGCGATGATAATCTTCATGACTTGCACTCAGTCGTAATAAAACCGATTCCAAAAATGGGCCCTGAGCACCTGACGTCGACAGGCTACCGACTTCTTCGTGGTCAGTACACACTAAAAGTGATGCTTGTTGCTTATCAGAGGCCAATAAGGCTTCAAGTCCGACAAAACAACTTAATAAATTATCTAAACGCGCACTACTGATAAAGTCATCGTTCAATCCTGTAATAGCAGCATGCTGCGTATCATAGAGGCTAATTTCGTAATCTAAAACTTCGGCAACATCTAATGTTGGTGATTGCTTTCGTAATTGTTGTTTTAGTAACGAACGAAAATTAAAATCAGCCTTATCCTCACCCTGCATTAGAATTGGCGGTAGATGTTCTTGTTGATTAACAGTACGATTTTTATTGGCTTCGCGATCTAGATGAATCGCTAAACTAGGAATGACCGCAATGGCTTTTTCAAAGTTAACGAGGCTATGTTGTAAGTCATTATTGGTATCAACAAAGCTGACCCTGCCCGCCATCGACAAATCACGATCAAACCATGGATTAAGCAAAGCACCGCCGTAGACTTCAACACCAAGCTGGCAAAGGCCTTCTACTAGTTTTTCTGGTTGTGGCTTGACATGAAGGCACGGACTATCGGTATGCGCTCCCATCATCTTAAAGCCTGATTCCGCCAAATCTGATTCAGGCAATGTGAAGGCAATTAAAGATGAGTCATTACGTGTCACATAATAGCGACCTGGCGCTAAACCTATCCAGCTTTCACGCTCATCTAGGCCAACATAGCCATCGGCATTAAGCTGCACTTTCATCGACGTCACGGCATGAAAAGGCGTTGGCGAAGCATCTAAAAAATCACAGAGGTGCTGATTAAAAGCCAGCAAATTTGAATCGGTCATGGGGTCACTCAACATTAATTGAAGTCTGAAGAAGCGTAAACAAACGCTAATAATACCGAAATCATGACAACGAGAGGCTTTTATTCATCAAGATCCTTGGTTTTCTTTCGTCTTATTGTCCGAGCTAAACCGCCATGAATACGACAGCGATCTGCTAAACAACCACGATCCCAGCCTTCAGGAGGTCTAATAGCAACTGAGTTTTTACAACGTTTACCATTGTTCAACGCTGCACCACATTCAGGCCGGTAGCGTTTAATTTTTTCCCAACCTTCTAAAACTTGTGTCGCTCGACGGATAATTTTTGCTTGTTTTGTAGTCGGAGAAACCGCATCAAAGGGGG
>JABGUA010000144.1 GCA_018646825.1 Piscirickettsiaceae bacterium | reverse complement strand
GATGGCATTAAAACCATCAGCTTCGATAATTGTATTGTTGCAGCCGGTTCTCGTGTCACTAAAATCCCGGTATTTCCCAATGACGATCCACGGATGATGGATTCGACCGATGCCTTAGATTTAGAAGACATCCCTAAAAAATTATTAGTCATTGGCGGCGGTATTATTGGGCTTGAAATGGCCACAGTTTATAACGCCTTGGGCTCTGATATTACCGTTGTCGAATTACAAGACAGTCTGATCCCTGGCGCTGATAAAGATATTGTGAAACCGTTATTAAAACGGGTAAAAACACAATATGAAGCCATTTACTTAAATACCAAAGTCGTCAGCATTGAGCCGCAAGCCAAAGGGCTTAAAGTTAGCTTTGAAGGTCAAGATGCACCAGAAACAGTCACTTTTGATAAGATTTTGGTTGCCGTTGGTAGAACACCAAATGGTAAATTACTGAACGCAGAAGCTGCAGGCATTCAAGTCAATGACCATGGCTTTATTGAAGTCGATAGTCAAATGCGAACCAATGTCCCACATATCTATGCCATTGGTGACATTGTCGGTCAACCGATGTTAGCACATAAAGCAGTACATGAAGCGAAAGTGGCCGCTGAAGTGATATCGGGCCATAAAGCGGCATTTGATCCACTGACCATTCCGTCTGTGGCATATACCGATCCGGAAGTGGCTTGGATGGGTAAAAATGAAAGTGAAGCTAAGGCCGAAGGGATTGAGTATGTTAAAGGTGCTTTCCCATGGGCTGCCAGTGGACGTAGTTTAAGTGCAGGTCGTGATGAAGGTTTGACCAAGGCATTGTTTGAGAAAGAGACGGGTAAATTGATCGGGGCAGGTATTGTGGGTCATAACGCGGGTGAGTTAATTGCTGAGGCGGTATTGGCCTTAGAAATGGGCGCTGATGCTGAAGATATTGGTATGACGATCCATCCCCATCCGACCTTGTCTGAGACATTGGGCTTTGCAGCTGAGATGGCCGAAGGGAATATTACTGATCTTATGCCGCCTAGAAAAACACTGCATTCTAAATAGTTAATCGGCAATTTTTTTTAATGCAATTAATTTGTTGTCATCATCAAACTGGATACTGAAGTACCCTCTTACACCTAGTTGATTGATGAAAGGCCGAATATGTTGAGCAGGGAACTGCACTTTTTGTCTATTTTCGGCAATCACAACGACAAAGCGTGCTGTTCCCTGATAATAACGGGAAGCTTCATCGGCGTTAATTGCCATTCTAAATCTTAATTCAGACGCCATCTCTGAGGAACTCAGCAAAGATCACTGTTAATTGTGCTATCACCGCTTGTGCTTCATCTTGCTGATAAGGTATTGCTTCACCCTTACCCCAGACTGGTGCAGGCCAATTTTCATCAGTTGTATAGCGAGCAATATGATGGATATGACACTGACTGACAACGTTGCCTAAAGCGGCCACATTCATTTTGTCTGCACCGACTAGGCTAGCTAATTGTTCGGCTACGAAGGCAGATTCTTTCATCAGTTGCTGTTGTTCATCTTCTGTTAATTGATAACTTTCTGTTACCCCCTCTTTTCTTGGAACTAAAATCACCCAAGGATATCGGGCATCATTCATTAATCTCACATCGCACAGATTAAACTGTCCAATTGCTATGGTGTCCGCAGCTAAGCGTTGGTGCAGTTGATACATTATGCCGCGGCCAGATATTTAGTGACAATCTCATACACATCAGCAGACAAATCAGACTCTTCAGCAATACTATTTAAAGCGTTCTTCATCAGCTCTTGACGGCGCGCATCATACTGGCGCCAAGAATTAAATGCGCCTAATTGTCTTGCAGCTATTTGTGGGTTTAACTTATCTAATACTAAAATCTGTTCAGCTAAAAATTGATAACCAGATCCATCTATAGCATGAAAATTAATCGGGTTATTCCGACAGAATTGGCCAATTAATGATCGTACATTGTTCGGGTTTGTGATGCTAAAAGCGGGATGTTTCATCAAGCCTTTCACCCTGATTAAGGCATTCGGCAAACTCGATTGCGCTTGGACTGCCAACCATTTATCTACAACTTGTTTATCATGCTGCCATTGTTCATAAAATGCACGTAATGCGTGTTCACTTTCAGGCCCTGTCTGCTCGACCAAACTACTCAGTCCTGCTAGCGTATCCGTCATATTATCTGCCTGCTTCATCTGTTTAAGACAGCGTTGGATTTGCATTGGGTCACCGGTGACCATCAGGTAATCTAAGCAAATATTTTTCAAACTGCGTTTTGCCATCGCATCGGCATTAAATACATAAACCGCTTTGGTATTCAAAGATGAATATAGTTCGGAAAACTGCTGTTTCAACTTCACTGCTAACTCTTTCTTAACAAAACTTCTTGCCGTATGAATCGCATCAACATCCGACGGTTTTTGTTGTGCAGCAAGATAGTTTTCTGATGGTAATAACAACATTTTTGCCACTAGAGCAGGCTCTGAATCAGCATCAGTTAATACCTTGGCAAATTGTTCAATTAACTCAATTGGTAGTGTTAGTGTACTCCCTTGTTTTGCAGTCTCAACTAATTGCATTAGGATATTAATCAAGAGCTGCTGGCCAGCATCCCATCGGCTGAAACTATCGGTATCGTTAGCCATTAAAAAGGCTAATTCTGCATTTGAGCGGGCTAACTCTACTTTAACCGGTGCTGAAAAACCCCGTAGTAACGATAAGACTGGCCCGGAAGCAATGTTAATAAATGTAAATTGTTGTTCTGCTTCTATAATCGATAAGACGATCGTTTCCTCAGTGTTTGGTTCTGTTTGCCCATGTTGCTGAAGGGCTATTGGCTGACCTTGCTTATCCAGTAAGCCAACTGCCACAGGAATATGAAATGGCAGCTTGTGTTGTTGATCTGGTGTCGCAGGACAGTCTTGTTTAATATTGATGGTAAATTGCTGACGTACAACATCATATTCTGTCCTTATAGACAGTATTGGTGTCCCTGCTTGGGCATACCAGTGTTTAAATTGGCTGAGGTTGACATTATTGGCATCTTCAATGGCTTTAACAAAATCATCGGTTGTAACAGCTTGCCCATCATGACGATCGAAATAGAGGTCTGTTCCCTTTCTAAATCCTGCATCACCGACTATCGTTTTGATCATGCCGACGACTTCAGCCCCTTTTTCATAAATAGTGACAGTATAAAAGTTACTAATCTCAATAAATGATGCAGGCCTTACTGGATGGGCCATTGGCCCCGCATCTTCAGCGAATTGCATCGTACGTAGCTGATTCACATCTTCAATACGTTGTACTGATGCAGCATTCATATCAGCACTAAATTGCTGATCACGCAGAACGGTGAAACCTTCTTTCAGGCTGAGTTGGAACCAATCTCGGCAAGTCACTCTATTACCAGACCAATTATGAAAATACTCATGGCCGACAATACTTTGGATGGTATAAAAATCCCGATCTGTTGCTGTTTCTGGACTAGCCAATACACACGCAGAATTAAAAACATTTAACCCTTTGTTTTCCATTGCTCCCATATTGAAATCATTTACTGCGACGATCATGAAAACATCAAGGTCATATTCTCGACCATATGTTTCTTCATCCCATTTCATTGCCTGTTTTAATGACATCAGCGCATGATCACATTTGTGACTATTTTCAGGATCAACATAAATTTCCAATGCGACAGTTCGGCCTGACATGGTTATAAAGCTATCTCGTTGACGATGTAAATTACCAGCAACTAAGGCAAAAAGGTAAGCAGGTTTCGGATGAGGATCATGCCAGCGTACCCAATGTCGCCCATCTTCAAATTGACCTTGTTTTTCCAAGTTGCCATTCGACAACATGATCGGCCATTCCTCTCTGTCAGCAGCAATTGAAACGGTAAAGACTGACATCACATCTGGACGATCAGGATAATAAGTGATTCGTCTAAACCCTTCGGCTTCACATTGTGTACAAAGTAGATCTCCTGAGTGATACAAGCCTTCTAATGCTGTGTTTTTATCTGGCTGAATTATCGTCTCTATCTCTAAATCAAATTTCTCAGGTACAGCAGAAATCAGTAAATTTTTATCTGTCCGCTGGTATTCATTTCCTTGTAAAAGACGGCCTTCTAATTTTATAGACATTAATTCCATTTGTTCGCCATCAAGAATACAGTCACCACCCTGGCCTGCAGGATTACGTCTCATTGATAACACACTGCGAACTTTGGTCTCCGATCGACCTAAATCAAAATGGAGTGAGACTTGGTCAACCAAATAATTCGGGACTTGATAGTCAGCTAAAAAAGTTTCTCTGGGCATGGTACTAGTGGACATAACGGTACTCAATAAGAATTAAAAATCGTCTAGACTTTTGACAGGCCAGACTTCATAGGCAGGGACTTCATATGGATGACATTCGATTAAAGTTTGCAATATAGCTTTAATATGCTGACTCTGACACAGCATTTCAACTCGATACTCCTCAATTTTTTCAATCACATCCTTTCGACCAATAAAAGGCTGACTATTATCAAGCGGCCTAAACTGACCTTGACCTAGTGTTTCCCATGCACAGCAGTCATAGCCTTGATATAGCCCAGCACCTTGTTCGAATAAGGCTTTTTTCACAGCTTCTTTATGACTTTCTGGGACAAAAAAGACCAGTTTATAACGGCTTATTTCTGGAGCTGCCATTTTTGACCAATACCATTGCCAGACTCAGTATAGACCGCTTTATCTTTAGGTGAAAACGCGACCGCTTGTAATACAACGCCAGGCCTTAACGTATCACGG
>JABGUA010000127.1 GCA_018646825.1 Piscirickettsiaceae bacterium | reverse complement strand
TGTTAGGACTTCCGAAAGTATTGACCATCAGCACAGGGCTGGATGCACTATCTCACGCACTCGAAAGTCTTTGGAATCGCAATAGTAATCCAGTGTCAGCCAACCACGCTGTTTTTGCGGCGACTGAAATACTGGCAACCTTGAAACAGTTAGTTGATGATCTTCAAAATATTGAACTACGCTCTCGAGTTGCTAGAGCCAGTTTATTCGCTGGTCTAGCTTTCTCAAATACGAAAACAGCTCTGGCCCATTCTGTGTCATACCCCATAACGCTTAAATATAAAATCCCCCATGGGCTGGCCTGCTCTTTCAGTTTACCGATGGTGCTGGCCAGTGTGATTGGTGAGGATAAAGACTGTGATGCCAGCCTTCGCCGAATTTTTGGTGATGACCTTAGTTTGGCGGTAAGAAACCTTGATCATTTTATTAATAGCCTTGATGTATCAACAAGAGCGTCAAGCTATGGCGTTCAAAAAGATGAATGGAAGGCTTTGTTAACTGAAGCTTTAGCTGGTGAGAGGGGGAAGAACTTTATTGGCTCACACGAGAGTGTGATGGAGAATTTAATCGTTTCTTAAATGAGTACGATATAAAAATATACCTGAAGGACATGAGGTATTCATGTAAACGAAAGTTAATAGTAGTTTACCTATCTAAAAACTGAGAAGTGGAGAGTAGAAATGCAAATAAAAAGTTCAAAAATTTCAACGCCTTTATCAATATCAGGCAAACGTTTGGGTGCAGGAACTACGGCATTGCTAGCTGCAATGGCCCTGGGAATGGTTACTAGCACTGCCGCCTTAGGTGCATCTTGTGAGAATCCAGATAGCCTCACTTTTGCGATGATTCCAACCGAAGAATCAGTTGCAGAATTAAAGCTCTATCAACCAGTTACCGACCGAATGGCAAAGCTGACTGGTAAGAAGATAGAGTTCTTTATGCCAACATCTTATGCCTCCGTTGTAGAAGGGATGCTGAGTAAATTTGTTGACGTTGCTGTACTCGGGCCATACTCATATGTAATTGCAAATAGTAAAGACGAAGATATTGAAGTATTTGCTACCTATGCTAAAAAACCAGGATATCTTCAGGAAGAAGGGCCCGGTTATAAAGGTGTATTAGTATCGAAAAAGGGATCGGGCTTTAAAACAATTGAAGATTTAAAAGGAACACTGATTGGTTTAACCGATCCAGGTAGCACATCTGGTAATCTGGTGCCACGAGTAGTTTTTGCAAAGGTTGTCAATATGGATTTTGACGATTATTTTAAGAAAAGTGTCTATACTGGCTCACATGAGCTTTCCACTGTTGCCGTTCATCAGGGAAAAGTTGATGCCGCGTTCGTTGCTTCGCACCGTTTCGATAATGTTGTAGCGAAGGGTGACGTAAAACTGGAAGACTTCAATGTGATCTGGTCATCACCTGCAATCCCGCAGGATCCGTTTGTTTACCGAAGCCCACTTTGTGAAGATATCAAAGCTAATATTCGCGAAACATTTATGGGACTTAAAAATGATCCAGCAGCAAAGGCGTTCTTGAGTAATGTTAAGTCAAATACATTTGTCTCCATGACATCTGCTGATTACGATGTCATTCGTGACTTAAAAAAAGCAAAAGATGCCAAAAAAGCAGCCCAATAGTCTGTGCTTTATTTCAGGTTGCGTTATAAATCAGGCATCTTGATTTTAGCGCAACCTGAACTCAGCTAACGGCGAATATACAAATCTCCACTATGAATACATGAGAGAACATAATTCAAATGGCTATCCTTGAAGTTGACAACCTAAGATCTAAATACACGTTCAATGGCCCAGAAATTTTAAAGGGCATAAGTTTTCAGGTTGAAGAAGACGATTTTTTTGCAATTATCGGTCCTAGTGGTGCCGGTAAATCAACCCTAATTAGATGTATTAACCGACTGATTGAACCCAGCTCTGGCAGTATCAAGTTATATGGCACTGAAATGCTGTCACTAAAAGCCGGGGAACTACGTCAACTACGACGTCATATAGGCATGATTTTTCAAGAATTTAATCTGATTGATCGAATGTCAGTGATGGATAATGTATTGTCTGGCCGGTTAGGCTACGTAGGTTCTTTACGCAGTATTTTCAGAGCATTTACAAATAAAGATATCCAGCGCGCATTAGAACTTCTGGAGCGAGTTGGCCTTGCGGATCATATTGATAAACGCGCCGATCAACTATCTGGGGGACAGCGTCAGCGAGTTGGAATCGCTCGAGCCTTGATGCAGGAACCTACCCTGCTATTGCTGGATGAGCCTACGTCAGCGCTCGACCCAAAAATATCGAGAGAGGTCATGGGATTAATTCGCACTATGGCAACAGAACTTAAAGTGCCAGTCCTCTGCAATATTCACGACGTACAGCTGGCGAAAGAATTCTGTAACAAAATCATTGGCCTGCAAGATGGCGTGAAGATGTTTGATGGACCGACCAAGACTCTTGACCAATCAAACCTAGATGAGATTTACGCGATGGAAGTTCTGTAACCCAAGGAGCTAATAAAATGCCAAACTCTAGTTTAGTTTTGACCGTAGATGATGTCGTTATAGTTCGTCGTAAAAAACAGGTCGTCCAGTTCAGTTTTTACCTAGTTTGCATTGGTCTCGTATTATGGAGTGTCCAAGCAACCATTATTGATGATACCGATTGGGACAGAATCGGTTCACTGTCTGACATAGGCAATTCGATCTCCCACTTTATTGGCATCGATTTTGAATTAATTCCTGATCTGCTTGGGCCTACAATCGAAACGTTTATGATCGCCTGTATTGGAACTTTGCTTGGACTGGTCATCTGTATTCCAGCGATATGGTTTGGTGCACTTAATGTCACACCTTACAAGCCGGTGACCTACCCAATTGCCAGAGTTGCAATGACGCTTAGCCGATCCATTCATGAAATTGTATGGGCACTTATTTTTGTGTCTGCAGTCGGACTTGGGGCGTTTGCTGGCATTCTAGCGATTGCTGCTCGGTCGCTGGGGTTCATCGCCAAGATGTCCGCAGAAGCAATTGAAAACATTGATGACAAGCCAGTTGAAGCAATACGCGCCATGGGCGGTAGTCAATTACAAGTTATGATATATGCCATTTTACCGCAGGTTATGCCGGTGATATTAGGTATTATCATCTTCGAATGGGAAATTAATATCCGTCGATCTGCCATATTAGGCCTGGTTGGCGCTGGAGGTCTTGGACTGGTGTTCTTCCGACAAATGAATACATTTAATTTTCCTGGTGTCACAACTGTTATTTTGGCCATCTTTGGCTTAATTCTGATTGGCGAGATAACATCACATTTCGCCCGAAAGGCGTTGATATAACGCCTTTTTTTACTGAAAGAGAGACTTATGCACACACCTAAACCATCAGAGGACTTTTCCGCGCAGGGTGACAATGTTCATCGCGAGTGGCATCGGTTTAAGTACCCAGGCTCATTGATCAAGTACAGTATATTTTTAGGGCTATTATTATTTTTATCCTATTCGGTTCATTATCTTAATATTCCGCTCGAAAGAATGTTGGGTATGCTTGGTCGTCTCGGTGATGTGCTTTCAAATCGGTATTATCCACCAGATCTAGAGTATATAGCCGACATCGACTACTTTGGCGCCATCATCGAAACTATTCAAATGGCTTATCTTGGAGCCTTATTTGGATTAACAATATCAATATTTTTGGGCTGGTTTTCTGCTTATAATGTCAGCCCCTCCCGGGTATTCATCTATCCCGCTGCACGCCTGTTGGCGATGGGCTGTCGCTCTGTACACGAAATAATTTGGGCTATTCTTTTTGTCACCATACTAGGCTTTGGCATGCTGCCAGGTGTACTCGCACTAACCATGTTCTCGATTGGCTTCGCTGGCAAATTGTTTGCCGAAGAAATTGAATCAATCGATATGGGGCAGGTCGAGGCAATACGCGCCATGGGTGGTAGTCATTTACAAGTGTTCGTATTTGGTGTTTTTCCACAGGTGCGCGTCGCCTTTACTGGTATCGCGATATACACATGGGACGTCGCATTCCGCGCCGCGACAGTGGTAGGGTTTGTTGGCGCAGGTGGTATGGGGTGGTATCTGAAACGCAACGTGCAACAAATTGAAACTGAACGCACAGCCGCTATCTTGATTACGATCATCATCCTTGTTGTAATTTCAGAGTTTATTTCTGCCTGGGCAAGAACGCGGGTATCTAAAGCGAAATAGTTGAGAAGCCCTAAAATAGATTGCATTGGCAGCATTAGATCAATTCAGGCCACCTCCTCTCATCTCTAAATCTAACTACCCTAAGTTAGATGTCATGATCACATCTAAACTTTCATGTGAAGTTAAGTCAAAATCTATGTATTTATATTCAGTAACCGGTCAATTCTAAAAAGCCGACTCCACCATGAGAGCCTTCAATCTTGACCATTCCCTCATAGTAGGGAACAGCGGCGTTATTCCACTGCTTATCTTTTATTGTCGATATGGTTAGGTCT
>JABGUA010000043.1 GCA_018646825.1 Piscirickettsiaceae bacterium | reverse complement strand
ATGCAAAAAACTCTGGCGTGTAGTTTTTCTATCCGCTAAAAATCCTCGATCCATCATCACTGGATCATGCAAGGGATAACTCCACACCTGCAGAAAGGCGACAAATAATAAAATCGGCCCTGGCTGCGTGATATCAAACGTGAAATCAAAAATAGCCGCTTGATCAAAATACTGATTGGTCAACATGCTGATAAAGAGTGCCACTAGCATGATTAGGAAAAGACTCATCTGTAACACATCGGTCTTTAAAGCTGCGCTCAGTCCACCCTTCATCGAATACAACACGACAAACAGCGACAACAAGGCAATCGCTATGAAATAAGTTTGGCTACCAAAACCACCAAAGATCAAACCAATCACAATCAAGTTGGCAAAGATCTCACTGATCAATCGAATAATGATCAATGCGTTATAACAAAACGTCCCACTACGGCCATAACGTGTAAAGAAAAACTCTTGAATACTGTTATAACCCAGACCAAAGCGTATCCGATCGACAATCAGACCACCGGTAAAGAAAGACAGGTAATAAGCGGCATAGGCCAGCACACCCCACAAACCAAAGTAGAAACCGAGAATCGCTGCATTCATCAACGAACGCGCGAATATCCAGGTCGTGACTTGTGAGAATATCAGCGTGAATAAGCTAGGTGCTTGACCGCCGACAGACACCCCATAATAAAAACCCTTTTCATTGGTATAGGCTGGCAACAACAGAAAGAGTAAGCCACCAAAGACTAGGGCAGCGATTATTATTTGATAGGTCATATTTTTATCGTGAGTGTATAGAAATCAACTAAGCAGGCAGTATGAAGGACAGCTAGGTTCAAAACACAGTACTAGAAAAACACCGGAACAAAAAGAAAAACAAAAAGGATCAGAGTGATGAGTCACCCTTGCTTACGACTACAGCATAATAATAAAGCGCCTATTCATAGAATAATGCCCTGCTACGAACAAGGCGCTCCAACTAGCTAGCCTAATTAGCAAGTATAAAACCTAGTCCCAAAGAGATTCACCTGTCTCTGGATGATACATTTGATGCCACACCTTTTTACGATTAGCGATTAATTCATCAATCGTAGGCTCATCATTCATCGCACGCTTAATAGCAATCTTGGTCGCTTCATAATTGGTCCGGTAAAGATCCTTCTTATCTGGCTCACTGACACACTCCGGTGAGATCCATAACAAGATAATCATACATAGATCATTCACCTCTTCGCGCGGAATCACATCCTCAATCACCGAATCCAAAATCGCATCAGAAACCGCCGACTGTACAACACCACCAAACAGATTAATCATCTTAGTATCTTTAAGTGTCACCTTAGGAACAATCAAAGTCGCTGGCTTCACCTGTTGATTGCAGGCACGTACCGCAAACATACGCGTATGCCCTTCCGTCTGCCCCATCAAATTAGCAAATGCCTGACCTACTGGTCCATCTGTACGTCCCAACACAATCTCAGGCATCGCATCCGTGTCCTGATCATGGCTTGCATAAACTGTAGCCTCACCAGTCTTGAAAATAAGAGAATCTTTCATCGAATTATTCCTTTAAATTAAACCCTAATTAATCTTAGAAACAGTGATTATTTAGCAGGAACAAAATAAAGACAAGAATAAAAAATATGATTTAAACCAAAGACTTAGAGAATAAATCAAACGGTCAGCTAGCTTGATTTTAATCGTAATGTTGTTTGATGATTAATAGAGAGCTCTTTTAGACCAGATCGTGATGATCCGCTTAAGGGTAAGTGAAAAGCCAGTTCTGCTGAAGTGGTGAATTATCAAGCTGGCTGATATATCGACATTTGATCTTAGCCATCCAATAAAAATCGACCCTAAATGCTCTAGTTGGTACTAAAGATAATAACCTAGATTTATTTTTATTTTTCAAGATATTAGGCAAATAAAACTATTTACTGTAGTCTCGCATTAACTATACCTACATTAAGGTTATTTTTATGAGATATAGCACACTATTATTGATTACTTTACTACCTCTAGCGTTCACACTACAAAGTTGTAAATCAAAGACTCAATTAGATGCAGAACAGGGGCACGCCTCTGCTCAATACCAGCTTGGCATGCAATATGCGAATGGTGAGGGTCTAGAAGCAAGTAATATCTATGCTTATATGTGGTGGAACTTCTCCGCAGCCCAAGGCTTTGAAAAAGCAAACATCAGCAAGTTAGCCATTGAAAAGAAAATGAGCTCAAGTGAGATTCAGGCCGCCAAAAAATTATCCAAGGACTGTGTAAAGAAATACTATATTGACTGCTGAGCTAGAGTGATTATCGAGCTGGCTGACTACTCATTAAAAGCGAGGCCTAAGCCGGGCTTACTTATTACAATATTTTGAAGCCTCATCACTATCAGCTAGCACCATATTGGGCGTGGAAGTGACGCCCGCATAGAACACCACAATTTCAACAGGCCCATCGATTACTATGCCTCGATGTATCGTCCTAAGCACTTCAACAAATGAATCCCCTGCTTGGAAAGTCACCTTCTTGCCGTTACTAGTCTCGACTTCGAGATGACCCTTTTCAATATAAGCTAGCGTTGGAACAGGATGGCAATGAAAAGGAGTCATAGCACCTTCTTTAAGGGTTATCCTTTCAGAAGTTACTTCAGCCTTCCCTTTATGGTATTCAATCTCGCCACCTTCCCACGTCTTCGTTGTTTTTAACAGCTCTTGAGCATTTACTCCATTGATAGCGAACAAACAAACTAGGACAAGTATTACCGTTTTTAACTTAACCATTTTAATAGACTCGTAGATGCTTCCACATATTGAAGGATACTTTTCCTTAAATATGTATTCTAAAGCAGTGATTTATTGTGTATCTATTAATATACCTTTTTCCTAAGCTGCTTGTCTTAAACAAATAGTATTTATTAATGCTGCAGCTAGATATGCAGCACGGCATAAAGAAACTTGAAATTAAAGGAAATTTTAAAGCAAAAGCTAATTCATTAAATTGCTGTTACTTACTGATTATTAAGCTACTGCCATCTCGCCATCTACTGAGCTCAACAGGATCAATGAAGTTGCTACTGATGAATTCATGATCACCATCGAAAACACCTTAGTGGTTATTGATAGAAACCAATGAAATAAAGCCCCATCATGTAAACGACTGAGTGCAGACTTGCAGAAATATGGATTAGGGGACAAATAGTCCCCCCCCAGTTTATTTGAATGATCAATGACTAAGTATGTTTTCCCACACAGCCCTACAGTTGCAGCAGACATTAAACCTGCCGCTCCACCATCGATAATTATTACGTCTTAATTGTTCAATATCCTACTCTAATAGTTGAAAGCTTTACTGGCACAAGCTCAGCTGAATACTACCTACAACTCCTAAGCTAACAACTTCATCACTAGGTAGACTTCCATAAAGACCATCTTTCAATAACATGCAGCTCTAGCAGCATGCGGTTCAATATTGTAGTTAGCCTTATTCAGAACTTGCCAGACACCATTAAAGTCAGGTTTCCCATTAGGTAAACGTGAAATATTGTTATTATTAGCAAAGGAGTGTGGCGTACAAAAAATAAAACAATCAACTAAAAATAATCGTTTTGATATAAATATTTTCATTCAGTCATGTGATCTATGATATTGCTTGTTGTGATTAATTTTTTAAACATAGCTATTATAATTTAAGTAACACAATCAGGGCTTATGATTGACGTTATTTATTGAGGTGAGGAAACTAATGAATAGGAAATGGATAAAAGTGATACTTATTACAGGTGTTCTCGTTTTAGTAGCTCTAATTTCATGTGGACCAATAATGAGTAGGGTTGAGCATCCAAAGTATCAAGTACACTCATCTGAAGATAAAATTGAAATTCGAAAATACAATCCAATGATAGTTGCTGAGGTGACTGTACAAGGTGAACGAAAGGAAGCGATAAGCCAGGGTTTTCGGTTGTTAGCTGATTATATCTTTGGCAATAATATAAAAAATAGTAGTATTTCGATGACTGCGCCTGTGACACAGCAACAAAATCAGAAAATTGCAATGATAGCACCAGTTAATCAACATGCTGCAGATGATGGATGGACAATTAATTTTGTCATGCCAGCTGAGTATTCTATGGGTACGCTCCCAAAACCGAATAATAAGAAAGTTATTCTTAAAGAAATTCCCTCAAAAAATTTTGCTGTAATCCAATTTTCAGGAATGAATAATAATAAAAACCTAGCTTTGCATGAGAAAAAGCTAAAGTTATATTTGTTGAAAAATGAAATGAAGGTACTATCTGAGTCTATCTATGCGTTTTACAATCCACCCTGGACACTCCCATTTTTACGTCGTAATGAAGTGTTAATAGAAGTTCGATAACTAATTAATAAAAAGATTCTAGTCTAGTGATGGGACCGAACGCGGGTTCAGTTTCTCCTTTCGCAACTCAACAAGTCTGTTAAATACCTACGATTACTTAGCACAAATTTATAAATATAATTTGCACCGCGGTGAAAAAGAGTTACAGTGATATGGCAGGTCTCGCTCATAAACGAGGCGCTGGTAGAGCTGTATGAGAAGTGTCGTATGTGGCATTCTAAACAAGCATGCTGACACTAGTAATAAAGTTTAAATTTATGGGGGTACACATGATTAATAACTTAAGCGCTAGCGATCCAGTTGGCATGTCTTTTTGGTTAATATCTATGGCGATGGTCGCCGCAACAGTGTTCTTTCTTATTGAACGCGATCGTGTAAGCGGTAAGTGGAAGACATCTCTGACAGTTGCAGGTCTTGTGACCTTGATTGCTGCAGTGCATTACTTCTACATGCGTGATGTATGGGTTGCAACGGGCGAAACTCCAACGGTATATCGCTATATCGATTGGCTGCTCACAGTGCCATTACTGATTATTGAATTCTATTTGATCCTTTCTGCCATTACTAAAGTGCCTGCTGGCGTTTTCTGGCGTTTACTAGCAGGCTCTTTGATTATGCTTTTTGCTGGTTT
>JABGUA010000055.1 GCA_018646825.1 Piscirickettsiaceae bacterium | reverse complement strand
GCTTTTAATTTTTCGTTTAATTGTTTTTTATCATAGTCGGTTAACGGTTGTGCCACCATTTGTTGGTCGAGCTCAAAAATACGGCGAAACCCGCCTCTCACAGTACGACGTTTTGATTCTGTTGGATGGGCGGTAAATACCGGTGTATAAGCGAGATTATCTAATAAAACTTGTAGCTGAGATAAGTTAATTCCATCTTCTTTGAACTGTTTAAAAGTGTCGTTTAAGGAGCCGTGCCACAAGCTACCGCCGTTGCGTAGGGCGATAGTGCGGTTATGATGTTGATGTGCTTCTTCAGCGGTATTGACCAAACCAAAATAAAGATTAAAAGCGCGAATCACATAAGTGAGTTGGGTTTCATTTAACGCCGAGATACGAGCCATTATTTCGGCACGTAATTTTGGATCTTCTTTGGCTCGGAGGCTGATAAAGCCTTTACGACAATATTCAACGATGTCATAGATGTCATCGGATGCGTGAGATTTAATCACATCGCCGAGCACGGTACTAAAGACCCTAACTTGGCGGCGTAGGTCTTTATCAGTTAAGGACAAAAGAGGAGCGAAAGAATCAGGTGCGGTCATAAAGTAAGCTTTTGGTTAGAATGAATGTGTGAAATTAAACAGTTTTTCTTATTTCTTGAATGGTTATTGTCCATCTTTTATGGATGAAGTTACCCTGCTTTATATCTTATATAGCGTTACGGAATCATGATGACGGCGGTGTCATTGAAGTGATGGTTTAGATAAAAACAGATTAAGTTTTTAGTATTCCATTAACCATTGCATGATATCAGTTTTCAGAACCTCAAGGGCCTGATTTGCTGAGGATAATGTGTCTTGGTGAGCTTCTTTTAGTGTGTGCCATTGTTCGTTGCTGTAATGGACAGATGAACTCATTGCTTCGTTCACAAGTTGACTTGATGACTCTTTCACATCGGTCAGAATTCGCTTGGACTCACTCTTACCTTCTTCAATGCAGGCTTTGAAGTCAAACTCAGCTGTTGTCCCATAGAGAATGTTGCTGTCGATATGTAATGATTCCTTGTCCTCACAGTAATCAACTATTTCAAACCCCGTTATCGTGACGGCAACTGCTATGGTACCTATAGTGGGAGCAGCAAGAGAAGCGGAGGCGACTCTTCTACTAGATCGTTTAGCGAGTTTTTTTGTTGCATCACGTTTTTTAATTTGGTGTCGGTCTTTCATCTTATCCATAACAACTTGAGATGATTTTAGTTTACTTAAGTTGTCGACAGAGGTGGTGACTAAGCCAAATGTCCCTAGAATCGTGTTTAGGAAGAGAGTGGCAGCAAAAGAAATTGCAGCAATAGTGGTGGTGAAGGTAAGGAAGATGGTTTTCATTTTGGCTAAACCTCTGATCTTAATTACTTGGGGATATTTTATTTGGTCTATCGGCTATAGACTTCAATGAACCATTTGGGGTTCATACGGCCGAAATCAGTTCGGTAGTTGATCTTTAGGCTTTTGTTAGAATCAATGACGTAGCTCTTCTTATTGGTACGAACAAATATAGCCCAATGCCAAAAGGGTTTACCTTTTTCAAGATGCCATTTTAATGAAATTAGGGCGCAACCAGGTAAATTGTCCCAAGTAGTAAAAGTCTTTTCTGAAGCCGCGGTTTTAACGCCAAGCTCTTTGAGTAGGTCTCGAATGGGCTGTGTACTTGACCAGAGTGCTTCGTCATCAGCATGGATACGGAGTCGGTTAGCAACTGTTTTTGCTGCTTCATACTCTATGGCTGAAATAGCGGCTGCACAAGCGATGGCACAACCGGTTGTTTCTTGTTGGAGAACTGCTTTCATCTTGTTTAAAACGGGTTTGTTATGGGTTCGTTTTCACGATTAATTTACCACCTTGCATTTTTGTTAAGTCGAGTTCTAGTTTTTGTTTTGACCAGCCATGTTTTTTGTCATGGGCCTCAATGAAAATAGTAGTGAGGTTATGGTCCAGTCTAACGTTACTCAGCGCTCGCGTAAAAGGCTGCTCATCGACATGGGGGTGGAGGAGTGTTCGGGAGCCCAAAATATTGCCTTGTTGATCAACAATACGCCATTCATCAGCATAGTGTTCCCATCCTGTGTCTTGGTGCTGCAATTTGACGTTAACAAGGTATTCACCTTGGCTTTGATGAACAATTGCGGCAGCTAAAATTTCAACGTCATTTGCTTTTAGTGTTTGGCTTGTTGCTAGGAATAAAACGTAGGCCAATAGCATTCTGTTTTTCATTGATATTCTCATTTACTGTTAAGCGGCTGTGCTGGACCAGACTGCAAATTCATTACCGCTGGGTTCGGTGAAATGAAAGCGGCTGCCGCCTGGGAAGTTGAAGATGGCCTGTATAATTTGTCCCCCAGCTTGTTCTATTTTTTGTTGGGTTGCAATCAGATTGTCACTATAAAATACAGTGAGTGATGCACCTTTTTTAGTAGTAGAGGTCTGTTGCGATGTGAAGAATCCACCATTGATACCTTGGTTTGAAAAAGCGGTATAGTCTGGACCGAAATCCTCAAATGCCCAGTTGAAAACATCCTCAAAAAAAGCTTTTGTTGCAGGAATATTTTTGGCTGGAAATTCAAGATAGTTTATTTTTTCATGTTGATTCATGGGCTCGCTTCTATGGCTAATGGGCGCAATGCGATCAGTGACTTGTTTTGGTGTTTCGTCACTTCGATATCAATAACAATCAGTTTAAGTTATCAAACTAACGATTGCTGGAAATAGCATTGGCAGTCACGTCTTTCTATCGAGTCATGCTAGGTTCGTCGTAAAGTTAGTTTGCACTTACCCAGTGGTCGCTGAATGATACGATATCGTGGGTATCTTCTGCTATTATTATTGCTTTTAGATCATGGTAAGCGGCTTTAAAGTCGTCTAATTGTTCTATGGTGAGGTCTTCAGCATTTTTTCTTAGAAATAACGCATTGGCTAAGTCAAGCATGAGGTCATGTTGTTCTTTAAGTAGGTTTAACCAATCTTCAGAAAATATTTTTTCAGATTTAAGACGGTTAAACCATACGCCTAGATGGCATTCAGCTAGTTTTGATTCTTGCAGCCCAGCTTCTATAAGGAAAAGGGTATTTGTATACCAGTGCTTGGTAGTCAATTCAATTAGCATGCGCTTTTTTTGCTTGGCCGATAAACTCTGTTGTTGGTAATTGAACCACTTTGGATTAGGTTTGTAGCCTGTTAGCCAATGGGGTAGATCATTTGCAGGTAATGGTCGTGAAATACCATAACCTTGTGCTTCATCACAGCCCATTATGAGAAGCATTAGGCCATGCTCGTCAGTTTCGACTCCTTCCGCAATAATTTTGTGGTTGAATGCGCTTGATAAACCAATAATACCTTCGATAATGCTGTAATCACTTGGATCTACCAGTAAGTCACGTACGAAAGTCCGATCTATTTTGATGACGTCAGCAGATAAATCTCGGATATGGGTAAGTGATGAGTAACCGGTACCAAAATCATCCAGTGCGACGCTGACACCAAGGATGTTTTGGCACTTTTCAATAATGTCACTGACGGCTTTAAGATCGCTCAACACACTGCTTTCCAATATCTCGAGCTGTAAGCGTTCCGACTTTATAGTGGGGTGATTGTCTAATGCGTCTTTTAGCTGGTCAAAAAAAGCAGGGGTTTGTAAATGATAGGAAGAGATATTTATGCTTATTTCAAGATCAATGTCTTGCTGATGCCACTTGGTCATTTGTTCAAGGGCTTCATTTATTACCCAATTACCGACCTGAATTTCTAGCTTATCACCTTCAATGATGGGTAAAAAATCGAGGGGGCTATCATGACTTTTTCAGGGTGGAGCCATCGAATTAATGCTTCTGCACCAAAGACCTTGCCGGTTCTCATATTGACTTTAGGTTGGTAAAAAAGGCGAAACTCGTCATTTTCTAAAGCGTGTTCAATTTCCTGTAATTGTCTTTGTTGATAAGCAATTTCTTGATCATTTTCTGGGTTAAAAAAGGTTTGCTGATTTTTACCAGCGAGTTTGGCCTGATACATGGCCTGATCGGCATGGCGGAGTAGGGTGTCTAAATCGGCATCATCATTTGGATATAACGTTGAACCAATAGAAACACTTATATTGAGGATGGCACCATCTATATTATAGGCTTGACTCAGGATTGCATTGATCCGGTTTAGTATTTGTTCACACTCTATTTTTGATTCAATATTGTTTAATAAAAGGGTGAACTCATCCCCGCCTTGGCGTGATACGGTATCGTGCTCCCGAATGACGTCTTTTAAACGTTTAGCAACTTCAATGAGTAACTGATCGCCAATATCATGACCATAGGTGTCGTTAACAGGCTTGAAATTATCTAAGTCAAGGAAACAGATACTCAAAAGCGTATTATTACGTTTGCTATGGGCGATAGCTTGTGAGAAGCGATCAGCGAAAAGCACACGGTTAGGTAATTTTGTTAGTTCGTCATAGTGTGCCCGAACGTTAAGTAATTTTTCTGCATTTTTGCGTTTTTCATCTATGATGACTTGTGAACTGAGGTCAGCTATCGATCGTGCAAACTCTTCATCTTCTCTAGTCCAATGTCTTTTGGGCCCAACATGTTCGAAACAGGTCACACCGATGACGTTACCTTGTGAATAAATAGGCGTATCGAGCATTGAGCTGATGCCAAGGGGTAAAGCATAGTCTTTTAGAAACTCTATCGTGTCTGGATGGGTGAAGACATCATCAGTAGAGATAAAGCCATCGCGGCTTATTTTTTTGAAGTAATGTGGGTGATCATTAGCCCCAACAGTACTATAGTCAGTGTTAATTTTACCTTGTTCATATTGCACCTGACTGATGATGGCTGTTTGTTCCGTATTAAAAAGCCAGATACTAACCCGGCCGACTTCTAGCTGTTTTGCTGCGGTAGAGACGATCTTGCTTAATGCGGTTGCTTGATCGGTAAAATTTTCTTTTGCTAGCTCTAAGAGGACACGCTGGTTTTGAACTAATCTTTCTTGGCTGTCGTTGATAGCCAAAGCTTGGCGTTGAACTTCTATGTTAAGACGTTTTGCATCGTGTTTTAGTTTGCGAGTGGCGGTGTAATAGATGGGGAAAGCGAACAATAAAAAGAGAAAAGCGATAATAATAGAATTGACTATTTGCTCTCTTAATAAGGCCTCAATGTGTGAAATAGAAAGGTCGGCAACAGCAAGGTAGAGTGTGCCGTCTGCTGAATATAACGGGATGAATACACTGCGGAAGGTACCCCATTGATCAGTATATTTAAGAAATGTTTTTTGCTCGTTTTTGAATATATCAAAAACACGAGGGTCAACGTCATCATAGTTGTCAAAATAAAAACTTAAGTTTTCGCCAGATTCTCGTTCTTCTGGTGTGGCGCTCGATGAAGTAAATAATATTTTTCCTTCACGTAGAATAAGCGTGTAGATATAGATTATGTCGCGTT
>JABGUA010000119.1 GCA_018646825.1 Piscirickettsiaceae bacterium | reverse complement strand
TTTCCCTCATCGCCCCATTGAGAACCAATTACTACTATATTTTTAGCCACGTATCTCTGTTCCTGTTTCAACCACTACCCAGTGATTATTTTGTTTTACTAGTGCTTTGTTTGCTGTCACTTCGGTACCTGACAGTTGATAGATAACGACATCACCTTTTGAACGTAACTGCTCAACAGTTTTGTGTTGTTCTACGTCATCTTGCCAAACAACTGAAATAGCCTGTTGTTGCTCTGATGCAGCACGACTATTCGCCACCATTTCTTTTAAATCTAAACTAAACCCTGTCGCAGGTTGTGAATGACCAAAATCTTCACCAATACCATCATACCGTCCACCCATAGCTAAAGCGTGGGCTGAACCCGCTTGATACGCCGCAAAAACCATACCCGTGTGATAGTCGTAGCCTCTTAATTCGGCCAAATCAAAATTAATTGCCACATTAGGTAATCTTTTTGCTGCCATCTTGGCAACAGTTTCCAAGCTTTCCAGAGCACTAAGAACGGATGCCGATGCTTTTGCTAGAGTATGCTGCGCCTTGTGTAATACATCTGTACCACCATTGAGCTCAGCCAAGGCCAATAACATGTCATGGCTGTTTGAATCTAGTTGATATTGCGTTAATAGTTCTGCAATTTCAGGTAATGCTTTGCGTTGTAATGCGACGAATAAAGCATGTTCTTGTTCATCACTCAAGTTGGCTTGCTCAGCAAGGCCACCAAAAATACCGACATGGCCAATGTCTAAAACAATTTCCTTTTCAAACCCGATAATACCTAATGCTTCGATCATCAACTGCAATATTTCCATATCGCTTTCTGCACCACTATGACCATATATTTCAGCACCAAGCTGTGTTGGGTTTCGTGATGTACCTTGGCAAACAGGCAATGTCTTTAATACGTTACCGATATAGCATAAACGTAATACTTCTTGCTTATCACGCAATTTATGCGCTGCAATACGTGCTACTTGGGGTGTCATATCCGCTCGGATGCCTAATAGACGTCCTGACATTTCATCTATGAGCTTGAATGTCTGTAGTTCCAGCATCTTCGCTGGCCCTGTTAGTAAGGCATCAAGGTATTCTACCAATGGGGGTGTTACTAATTGATAACCCCACGTTTGCAACCTGTCTATCAATTCTCGGCGAAGTTGCTCTAAACGAGCAGCATCTTCAGGCGCGACTTCGTCTATGCCTTCTGGCAATAACCAACGTTGTGTCAAAGTCATTTAATTCAGTGTATCCAATATAATAGCGCCAAACCAAAACACATACTAAATAAGCCTATGCTTCTTAAAGTTCGGTCACTCATACTTATCATTTGTAGTAGTGATCGGCGAAACATTGCAGGGTTGATAAACGGCATTATGCCTTCAATTACCAACATCAGCGCTGTTGCAATGAACAGGCTTTCAAGCAATGTTTCATTCACTGCCTATTGCTTAGTCGCGCTGTCAAAGTGATTAAAGAACTCACCCTTCGGCTCTATTACTAACATGTCATCACCATTGAAGATATTTTTATAAGCCGTCAATCGACGATATAATGAATAAAACTCACTGTTTTGTTCATAGGCTTTTGCATATATATCAGTTGATGTCGCATCACCTTCACCTCGTAAAATTTCAGAATCACGTTTGGCATCGGCTAAAATTATTGTGCGTTGTCTATCTGCATCTGAACGAATTTTTTCTGATTCTTCAGCACCTTGCGAACGCAACTCACTCGCTACCCTCTCACGTTCAGCTTCCATACGTGTGAAAACAGATGAACTAACTTCACTTGGTAAATCAATACGTTTAATACGAACACTGACGATTTCTATTCCGAAGTCTTTGGCTATCGCATTTGCAGACACCATCATGTCTGAGACCAATGTTGCACGATCTCCTGAAACTACCTGCTGAATTGTTCTTTTACCAAACTCGCCTCTTAAACCATCTTTAGCGATTTGAGTGATACGTGACTGCGCTCTGGCTTCATTACCACCCATTGATTCGAAGTATGTTGACACATCAGATATACGCCAAAGAACAAACGAATCAACCATTACGTTTTTCTTTTCACCGGTTAAGTAACGTGCCGGTGTCGCATCTAATGTCAAAATACGGCCATCAAAACGTCTGACATTATTTACGAATGGAATTTTAAAATGAATCCCTGCTTCATAATCAGCACGTTCGATTTGACCTAGTCGTAATAAAATCGCTTTTTCACGTTCCTCAACGAAAAAGATAGATGAACTGACGACAATGAAAGCCGCAACCGCTAAAAAGATAATCATATTAATACGTGCCATTTTAGCGACCTCCTCTAAGACGCGCATCAGCGGGCATTTGCCCCATTGATGACGAACTGGATGTTGAAGGATAGTTTTGCAT
>JABGUA010000146.1 GCA_018646825.1 Piscirickettsiaceae bacterium | reverse complement strand
CAGCCACAGAACGGGGCCGCCGCTCTCCATTAAGACCTGAATATTAAACAGATTATTATTTAATGCTGTCATCACGTTGCTCTGCATTACGTGCAATCAATGCCGCGCTTTCTTCATCAAAAATTTGGACCAAACGATTACTCTTACCTGACAACAAGCTATGAATCAGTAACAAAGGAATCGCAACGGCTAACCCTAACTCAGTCGTCACCAAAGCCTGAGAAATACCACCAGACATCAGCTTGGGATCACCCGTACCAAATAAGGTGATCGATTGGAAAGTCTCGATCATGCCTGACACCGTACCGAGTAAACCCAGCATCGGCGCTATCGCAGCTAAAATAGCCAGCGTAATCAAGCCACGTTCAACTTTAGGTACTTCACGCAAAATCGCTTCATCTAATTTTAACGTTATTGTGTCTAACTCATTCGCTAAACCATCACTGTATACCGATAAAATCCGACCTAATGGGTTCTTGGTGTCTGGCGTAGATTGTTTCTGCTGCTTAGCTACTTGCTGCCCCGTCAAGGATAATGAGATAAAGCGTTGTATGGCAATCAATAAACCAATCGCGCCCAACAACAAAATCAAATAACCGATCCAACCACCTTGTTGAATGCGTTCTTTTAAATCTGGCGCTTGGACCAGTAAGGCCATAATCGCGCCACGCGTTGGATCAACCACCACAGGTTCAAATAACCCTGCATCTGCTGATTCAAATTCCGCCGCGACCTTTTGTAAGCGCTCAACTGGTTGACGACCTAATGCAACTAAGTTACCTGTTTCTGGTAAATACCTAAGAAACTGTCCGTCACTAAAAGCTGAAAAAGGGCCGATTCTCGTGACTTGCTTCTCTTCGACCATGCCCTGCGCTGTGATGACTGGCAGTGCAAACTGTTTGACCTTAGAAGATTCTGTCATTTCTTTTTGTAAGGACAACCAAACTTGACGAATTTCTTCTATTGTTGGCTGCTGTTTACGCTCTGCAACTTCCCCTAAAAAACGACCCCGTTCAGGAAACTCTGCTGATATCATTGAGCTATCAATAACACTGCGGCTTTCATTAGCCACTTGTCTGACAGTACCAAATAACTCACCTAACGAACCTGATTCAAGGAGCAGATCTGCATTTTGTTGTGCCAGTAATTTTTCTTGCTCTTGAAAGCTACTGTTTAACACGGCTGTTTTAGCTTCTTGCTCAGCAAGTTGTGCTTGTGCTTGTGCTAATAATTTAGCCTGCTGATCACGTTCAGCAATAAAGGTCGCTTCCCTCTCTTGGTTTTGGGCCTGTTCCATCACGCGATCATGTTTGACACGCTCATATAGCGCATCCAAATCCTTGGGCACTTCATCAGAGTGACTGGCCAAAGTCGGGCCACTAAAAACGCTAAGAAGTAATATTACATAACGACATTTCATTGTGCTTTACCTCCCGTCTTAACCGGTAAAACCAATAAATCTGGTGGCAATTGTTTCTTTGCTACTTTCAACCCCTTTTCAATCGACTGACGATAACTATCACCGATCGCTTGCCAACCATTGTCCCAAATCCCAGCTTCTTGTCCATCCAAAGTAAGGTAATACAAACTCACCCGACCAATACGTAAAAAATCGACCGTTCTTGTTTCATCATTTAAAACTAAATCGCCTTGATAAGCTTCTATCGTGCGACCATATTCTGTTTCAACTTGATACGCCTCAAGGATACGACGATATTTTTCTGCCAAGCTGACATCCGCACGTTCCATCAAGTCCTGCAATGCAGCGATACGGAACGCGCGCTCTTCTGGTAAAAAGGGAATATCAAGTGCAACAAACTCAGCAATAACATCTATCATTTTGAGCATCAACGGGACAATTTCACGCTGCGTGGTCTCAATATTGACTAGCTGGCTATTAATTGATGTCATCTCTTCTTGTTGAGATAGCACTAATTTATCAAGCTGTTCATTATAAATTCGTAGACTGTCTGTTTGCCTAATCACATTACGATATTCAGCCAACATTTGATCCGTCTGATCCGACAAACCATCAACTTTTTCCTGTGATTTCTTGGCTGATACTTCGGCTTTCACTTGCGTATCAATGGCATTTTTCAAAGTGTCTACTTGCACTGCATAAGCCAATGGCGACATCGCCATCACCAAGGCTAAGACGCACACACGACAAAAAGAGTTAGTTCGCATAAAGTGTTGATTCCCATCTGTTTAAGTTATTAGACCAAACGTTAACTCAAGGTCATTAAGTCTCTAATAATAACCGCCTATAATAACATTGACCTGCCTAACAATACTGCGCAATTTTCTGACTGCACAGAATAGCTTAATCGAGACAAGAAAAAACAGGTGATATGCCCTAAGTCTCAGGTAAATAGCCCACCCCACCACAAATAAAGCACCAGCATAGAAAACTAAAGTCGGACAATCGGGCAAGATAAGCTAAAATTATCGCATTAGCCTATTAGACAAGCCCAACTTTAAGGATCAGCAATGCAAACAAATCACGACCTATTTACGCAAGCCCAACAGCATATTCCTGGTGGCGTGAACTCACCAGTACGTGCCTTTAACGGTGTAGGCGGTGATCCTATTTTCTTCAAAGAAGGCAAAGGCGCATGGATAACGGATGTCGAAGGCAAACGTTATATTGACTACATCGGCTCATGGGGTCCGATGATTTTGGGGCACGCACATCCCGATGTCATTAAAACAGTACAAGAAGCGGTCACGCACGGACTCGGTTTCGGTGCCCCGACAGAAATCGAAATCGAAATGGCAGATTTATTGTGCGAGCTAGTCCCTTCAATGGACCTCGTTCGTATGGTCAGCTCGGGTACCGAAGCAACCATGAGTGCCATTCGCCTTGCCCGTGGTTATACCGGTCGAGATAAAATCGTTAAGTTTGAAGGTTGTTACCATGGCCATGCTGACTCATTATTAGTTAAAGCAGGTTCAGGCGCTTTAACGCTAGGCGAACCCTCTTCAGGTGGCGTACCGGCTTCTTTAGCAGAACACACAGTCACATTAACCTACAATGATCTCGGTTCAGTTAGCCAATGTTTCGAACAATTAGGCGATCAAATTGCCTGCATCATTGTTGAACCCGTTGCCGGAAATATGAACTGCATCCCACCTCAAGCGGGTTTCTTAGAAGGTTTACGTGCAATCTGCGATCAATACGGCGTCGTGCTGATTTTTGATGAAGTCATGACCGGTTTTCGCGTTTCACTTGGTGGCGCTCAAGAGTTTTATGGCGTCAAACCAGACTTAACGACATTAGGTAAAGTCGTCGGTGGTGGTCTGCCCGTCGGTGCTTTTGGTGGTAAAAAAGAAGTCATGGAATGTATTGCGCCACTTGGCCCTGTCTATCAGGCTGGTACTTTATCGGGTAACCCTATCGCTATGGCGGCAGGTTTAAGCACACTAAAACAATTGCAAGCACCAAACTTCCATCAAGAACTCTCTGCTAAAGCAGCAAAATTAGTCGCTGGGTTACAAACACGTGCAGATGCCGCCAATATTCCCTTCACCACAAACCAAGTCGGTGGCATGTTCGGCATGTTCTTTACTGATGAAAAACAAGTCAGCCAATTTGACCAAGTCGTTGCGTGTGATCAAGAACGCTTTAAAAAATTCTTCCACGGCATGTTAGAACAAGGTATTTACCTCGCACCGTCATCTTATGAAGCTGGCTTTATCTCTATCGCCCATGGCGATGCAGAAATCCAAGCAACATTAGATGCGGCAGAAAAAATATTCGCAACCCTATAGGGCCAATGAGAGTAAACGAATGAACTCACTTTACTGGCATGATTATGAAACCTTCGGCTTAGATCCCCGCTGTGATCGCCCGGCACAATTTGCTGGCATTCGCACTGATGAAGACTTAAATGTCATCGGCGAACCGCTGATGATTTATAGCAAACTAGCCGATGATAGTCTGCCATCGCCAGAAGCCTGTTTAGTCACCGGCATCACGCCACAAGAAGCCAATGAAAAAGGCCTGCCAGAAGCGGAATTCATCAAACGTATCCATGATGAATTTGCTCAACCCAACACTTGTGGCGTTGGTTATAACAGCTTGCGGTTTGATGATGAGTTCACCCGCTTTATTCTTTATCGTAACTTCTACGATGCCTATGCCAGAGAATGGCAAAATGGTAATTCGCGTTGGGATATTATCGACATGGCACGCCTCACACGTGCTTTAAGGCCAGAAGGCATTACATGGCCTGATCGTGATGATGGCAAACCCAGCTTTCGTCTAGAACACCTAACCGCAGCGAATAACATCGAACACCAAGGCGCACATGATGCCCTTGTTGATGTTTACGCCACCATTGCTTTAGCCAAACTCATTAAAACAGCCCAACCCAAACTCTATGATTACGTCTATCAACACAGACGTAAAAACGATGTGGCACCCCTGCTAAACCTTCAAGACAAAACACCCGTGATTCATGTCTCACGTATGTACCCGAGTGAATATTGTGGCACCGCTTTAGTCATCCCCTTAGCCAAAGATCCCACCAATGCCAATGGCATTATTGTCTACGACTTACGCTACTCGCCTGAAGATTTAATTAATGAAGATGCCGCCACATTAAGAGAGCGGTTATTCACGCCCTATTCCGAGTTACCCGAAGGCGTAAAACGACCCGCCCTCAAAACCATTCATATCAATAAATGTCCCGTTGTCGTGCCAGAAAACACACTTAATGATGAAGCTGCGGAACGCCTTGATATCAACAGAGATCAGCATTACCAACACCTTGCCGAACTCAATGCCGCCGGTGACTTAACCGCCAAGCTCAACGAGATCTTTACCAAACGAGAGTTTGAGCCCATCGACGATCCCGATGCCAGCCTCTACTCCGGTGGTTTTTTCAGTGCCAATGACAAACGTAAAATGGAATTAATTCGTGAAACCGAACCAGAAAACCTCAGTACATTATCGGTTTCGTTTGAAGATAATCGCCTAGAAGAAATGCTCTTCCGCTACCGCGCTAGAAACTGGCCCGAGACTTTGAACGAAGCGGAACAAGAAGAATGGCAAGACTACCGTCAACAACGACTGTCATCTGACAATAATGACAAAGTCTTAAACTTTGATCGCTTTACTCAAACTATTGAATCTTGTCGGGAACGTGAATTAACTGATGAGCAGAAAACAGTTTTAGAATATTTAGAGCAATATGCTACGCAGCTTAAAGGTAGTTAGATTAAGTGAAGCTGACTGACCCTTGATTGCGTCAAAATGCTTTTCTTTCATCGTCGTCTAAAAATATCTTCCTCCTTAGAATCAAACCTAGAGTCAAAAGGCAAAAAGTTATAACGGCTTTTCTTTTGCCATTTTGCGGTCAAATAATGGGTGGTCAACGCCGAGCCAGTATTTTCCCAAAAATGTTCTCGATTAAACATGTATCTTGGATGATAGTCAGGATAAAGCAATGCGAGCGGATAAGGTTTGCTTCGTGATAACCCTGACTTCTGCGTTGCCTCCAATAAAAACTCTTTACCTTCTTTAAAAAGCACGACCCAAGCATGTCCTCCGCCATCCATATCACCCACTACCACACGGGCATCTTCACCCATTTCAATGAGCCAGTCTGCTAAAACTAAAGCGTGATCTTCACAATCGCCACGCGGATAATAAAACGCCTGTCGACTTGATTGCCATACATCTTCTCTCCCTGAATATTGCTTACTATCCAACAGATAACTTTTTCGTTGAGACAAGGCATATAAAGGCAACATGACATTCTCAACTTCAAAGGGCTGATAACCTTCTAAGTAGTTATTAACGAGATATTGCAGCTTATCTATACCCTGTGCTGACATCGTATAAACGCCTGTCTCGCCATCAAAATAAGTGAAAATACCGGTAACATCACCAGTCGATCGCAACATCTTATCAATGCGATAAGCCGCCACCTTTTTTTCAGAGGGATAAAGCGTTAAGTCTTTTCTACGGCTCTTCATGCTTAAGTCTTGTTTGCCAAGCGCCATTAAACTGGTATCTATTTGCCCTCTCATTTCATTCTGAAAGACAACACCATCAGCAACAATAATGATTACGATTGCCCCAAACAGGCTATAGAAAAGGGCTTTAAACATAACGCAATGACAAAGGTTTAGCCGCGAAAGCCGAAGGCAATAATAATGGCGACAAACAACAAAATAGTCGAAGCCACGATAGCAACGGCAATATTGCCGTTTTTCAATTCTTCTTGAATCTTAATGTCTTTCAAGACTTTGTTATCAACCCAGACCAAAGCATAAACGCCCACAATCAATGCGACAATCGTATAAATGAGATTGATCGCTAAATTGATAAACGATGCCGAAATAAAGTCAAATTCCATGGTTTTCCTTGTTATTGTTTGTTAAGTGATTAAAGGGTTCAAAGCGCTTTAATCCTAAATCCTGATTAATCCGGCATCCCTATTGATTTAAAGCATCTGCTCAACATACTTTTCCAAATCCTGCGGCTTAGTCGTCGGTGCAAACCGCTCAACCGGCTGACCATTTTTATCCACTACAAACTTAGTGAAATTCCATTTAATTTTATTACCCAACATGCCTGACTGTTCATCTCGTAAAAATTGAAACAAAGGATGGCTACCCTCACCATTCACCTCAATTTTTTCAGTCACTAAAAAATCAACGCCGTAATTCACTAAACAGTCATTTTTAATCGCTGCGGCATCACCCGGTTCTTGTTTGCCAAACTGATTACAGGGGCATGCCAT
>JABGUA010000132.1 GCA_018646825.1 Piscirickettsiaceae bacterium | reverse complement strand
GTCACGGAGTTGTGCCATCAGGGATGATAAACCCCTATTCTGGGTTGCTGAAATCACTTGTGGTTCACCGAGGCCTAGCGAATAAAAATCGGCCGCCATCATTTCTGGCCGCCCACCTTCGGCTTTATTGACGACTAGAATCACCGGCTTGTCTGCATTGCGTAGCTGTGTTGCGACGTCCTCATCCGCAGCTGTTAGACCTGCCCGACCATCGACTAAAAAGAAAATAGTGTCTGCTTCTTCAATCGCAAGTTGCGCTTGTTGACGCATCAAACCAGACATACTATCTGACCGCTCTGTTAACCCACCGGTATCGATTAAAATGAAACTACAGCCTTCTATCTCTGCCGTTCCATAAATTCTATCTCGTGTTAAGCCCGCATGATCTGCTACTAAGGCGTCTCGACTTCGTGTTAACTTGTTGAATAATGTTGATTTCCCAACATTCGGCCGCCCTACTAAGGCAATAATTGGCTTCATTCTATTGAGGTACTCGCACAGCAGCTAATGTGCCGTCAACAGCAATGATATAAACAAGGTCATCTTTTACAATTGGCTTACTACGTATTGCTGATTTAGCTAGACGCATTCTCGAAACGAAACGGCCATCTTCCCGAGATAACCAGTGTACATAACCTTCAATATCCCCGACGATGACATAGTCACCTACAATCGCTGGCGCTGTTGCGCGGCGCCGCAATAAATCTGTTTGGCGCCATAGCCCATCACCAGAGCCATCTTGTAATGCCCATATATAACTGTCTTCATCACTTACATAAACAGCGACATCGGGATCGACATCTAACCCCGCTTTTGATGACATTTCTCTAGACCAAATTTTCTGGCCAGATGCTATATCAATGGCTGCTACATTGCCATGATAAGCGACAACATAAACTCTGCCATATTTAATCACTGGCTCTGAATCAATATCTACTAAGCGATCTATTTCAGTTCTACCGCGTGAGACTGCCACACTTTGCTCCCAGATCACCTTACCATCTGAAATCGACAAGGCTACTAATTTGCCATTAGCATAGCCCGCAATGACACGGTCATCATATATAACTGGGGGGCTCGCGCCTCGTAAACTTAATAAAGGCACAGCACGTTGATAATTCCATAACACGCTACCATCCATGGCAGACAAGCCACTCATTCGGCCATCTGCTGTTCTTGCAACGACGACGCCGTATGCTGCTTTCGGTGGGGTTAAGACCTCACTCGTTAGTCGTATACGCCATTTAAATTTACCCGTACTTTCGTCCAAGGCAATAACTTCACCTTGTTGTGTACCAATTAAAATAAGTCCATCACCACCGCCCGGACCGGCTACAACAGGTACTTCTAACTTTATCTGCCAATTTAAATCACCATCAGCAGTTTGGTAACTATTGACTTCACCTTGTTGATCCACTGCTACCACAGCACCATTTTGTAGCCATGGACTTAAGTCGGTATAGTCGGTCTTCGCCCCATCACCCACATCTTCCGACCAAACAACATCGGGTTCAAATTCTTCCTCGAAATCGACTAGTTCGGCTGGTGGCAGAACGATTTTATCGTCAATCATCCAGCTCGGTAATTTAGCGCCACAAGCTATTAAGCTTGCACTTAATGTCAAAATGGTAAGGCTTTTAAAGCACGTTCGCATCGTTATTCTGATCCTGCAATATCATCTAATTTTAATTTAAGGATTAAGCCGCGCGGCTCATTTTGTTCTAATGCTGCTTTGGCAGATTGATAGGCCACTGCTGCTTCGCTCATTTTACCTTGTGCAATATAGATATCACCTTTTAACTCATCGAATAATGATTTAAAGGCAAGGGTACCCCCTTGGTTAGCAGTAGCCATCGCATCAACATAATTTTCTTCTTTCAGTTGCAGTTGACTTAATCTCAACCTTGCAATCTCTTGTTGGCCTACTAATTTAGCATTGCCAATTACCCATTCTAGATAGGCTTTTGCTCCATTAACATCCTGGTTTTCTAGGCTATTTTTTGCCATATCTAAGGCTGCAAATGTGGCATACGGAGTCGCTGCATAATCACTAAATAACAAATCAACTGATGAGGCGGCTTCGGCAGCTCTTCCTTCTGCAAGATAAACATTGGCTTGTTGATATAAACTTGATGCACTACTCACATTCATTGCTTGCTGCGTTAACCAGTATCGGCCGCCAAACAGTGCTGCAATACCTAGCGCAATACCAATCATAACGGAGAGTCCATTTTCTCTCCACCACCGCTTAATCTCTTCGCCTTTCTCTTCGTCTGATGCGTAAATATCCACGCGACTCTCCTGAAGCACCTGTTTCGTTGTGAAAAAGTGCTATAAAAATCAAAAGGGAAATTATACGTTAATCTAGCATTATGATGTTGATCTGATCTTAGCTCTCATTACTAAGCGCTTAAGCACTATTTTGGTGCCACAAGTTCAATGGCGCACCAATATAGAACGAGTCATTTTCATACGCCTGTCTCTAAGGCGCTATAAGTTATTGAAATATATAGATCGTCCCATTTTGGTGCAGTTATTGCTGTCTATTCTTTTTCCTAACAGATTAGAGGTATAGGTTGTGCAGAGTTCAACTGATGTTCTATTTATTCTACTTGGCGCCATCATGGTCTTAGCCATGCACGCTGGTTTCGCCTTCTTAGAAGTCGGTACGGTTCGTAAAAAGAACCAAGTCAATGCTTTAGTTAAAATCATTATGGATTTTGCTGTCTCTACTATTGCCTACTTTTTTATTGGTTATGGTATTGCTTATGGTATTGACTTCCTGCAGCCCGGTCCCTCTTTGATGGACAGTAATGGTTATGAGTTGGTTAAATTCTTTTTCTTATTGACCTTTGCCGCCGCTATTCCCGCCATCGTCTCAGGCGGTATAGCTGAACGTGCTAAATTTAACCCTCAATTAATTGCGACCTTTTTCCTTGCTGGTTTTATTTACCCTTTCTTTGAAGGCATTAGCTGGAATGGTGCTTATGGCATACAAGATTGGTTAGAAACCAGTTATGGCTTTGGATTCCATGATTTTGCCGGTTCTATTGTTGTTCATGCTGTTGGTGGCTGGATTGCTTTAGCCGCAGTTTTATTATTGGGCCCACGTCATGGCCGTTACGGTAAACGGGGTGAGGTTGTTGCTCACCCACCCTCTAATATTCCTTTCTTGGCCCTAGGTGCTTGGATCCTCACTGTTGGCTGGTTCGGCTTTAATGTGATGTCAGCACAAGAGGTCGAGGGCATAAGCGGCTTAGTAGCTGTCAATTCCTTAATGGCAATGGTTGGCGGTACACTAATGGCCTGCCTTGTTGGTCGTAATGACCCCGGCTTTGTTCATAATGGTCCACTTGCTGGTCTTGTTGCTATCTGTGCAGGATCTGATGTCATGCACCCACTTGGTGCGCTAGTTACTGGTGGCGTTGCAGGCGGGTTATTCGTTTATGCCTTCATGTTGACACAGAACAAATGGAAAATTGATGATGTCTTGGGCGTCTGGCCTCTGCACGGCTTGTGTGGTGTTTGGGGGGGTATTGCAGCGGGTATCTTCGGGCAATTATCATTCGGTGGTCTGGGTGGCGTCAGCATTATGTCTCAGCTTATTGGTACTGCTTTAGGTGTTACAATCGCCTTTGTCGGTGGCTTTATTGTTTACGGTGCCCTTAAACTATTATTCGGCCTCCGTCTTTCACAAGAAGAAGAGTATGACGGTGCTGATTTAAGTATTCATAAAATCAGTGCAACGCCACCAAACGATTAACTTAATCGTGATACTAATAAAAAGGGCTTACCAATGGTAAGCCCTTTTTATTTAACTGTTGTTTAATCTAACGAATAATCCCGCCCTGTTGTTTGGCAAGAAAATCAGCATACCGGCTTAGCTCGGTTTCCTCTTGCTCTAGGTCTTGGATTGCCTTGGTAGCCTCTACTATTTTTAAACCTGATCGGTAAGTTAATTTATATGCTTGCCTGATATTTTTTATTTGTTGCACACTAAAACCACGGCGCTTTAAGCCTTCAACGTTAACGCCAACTGGTTTTGCCATATGACCTGACACAAGTACATAAGGTGGCACATTACTTGATATAACACTGCCCATTGCACTGAAAGAATACGATCCCACCGCATTAAACTGGCTGATTAATGTAAACCCACCTAAAATCACATAATCATCAATAATGACATGGCCTGCTAGTGTTGCATTATTGGCAAACGTATTGTCGTTACCAATAATACAATCATGGGCAATATGAACATAGGCCATAATCCAATTATCATTACCTATTTTAGTCAGTCCCCCGCCTTGCCCGGTACCTCTGTTAATTGTCACGTTTTCTCTTATCAGGTTATTGTCACCAATCTCTAGCCGCGTTCGTTCACCGTCATATTTTTTATCTTGCGGCTCTTCACCTATTGAGGAGAACTGAAAAATTTTATTGTTTTTGCCTAGTTTTGTCGGGCCTTTGATAACCACATGAGATGCTATATTGCATCCATCACCAATTTCGACATCGGGTCCTACAATTGAATAGGGTCCAATAGAAACACCACTACCTATCTGAGCTAATGGATCTATGATTGCTGTGCTATGAATCATTGTGGTAAAGGTTGATTAACACACATAATGTCAGCGCTGACTATTAATTCGCCATCAACTGTTGCTTCGCCAAAGAACTTCCATAAATTACGTTTTTGTTTAACCAATTTCACATCTAGTTTTATTTGGTCACCTGGCTCTACTGGCCTTTTGAATCGGGCATTGTCAATGCCTGCTAAGTAATATAATTCTTTGTCTGAGCTCAATTCATCAGCTGTTTTGAAAGCAAGTAAGCCTGTGGCTTGAGCTAATGCTTCTAAAATCAATACACCTGGCATAATCACACGTTGTGGAAAGTGGCCTGTGAACTGAGGTTCATTAAACGTAATGTTCTTAATACCCACTAAATGTTCGCCGGGGGTATAGTCAATAACGCGATCTATCAGTAAAAAAGGATATCTATGAGGAAGTAATTTTTGTATTTCATGTATATCAATGGTATTCAAGCTTTTTTATCCTTTTACTATTATAGACATCTCCTACTCTTTTTAGTAGCGGACTATCTATCGTGTTGTACATTTATTAAATCTGGTACCTAGCCTTAATTTTTAGGGCTGATTCTGACGTTCTAATTTCTTAACCCGTTCGCTTAGTTTGTCTAATTGACGATAGCGAACGACATTTCTATGCCATTGTTTGGTTGTCTCTGCTGGCATGCCCGATGAATAACTACCCGGGTCCCTAATGGATTTAGTCACCATTGTCATACCGGTTATCATAACACCATCAGTAATATTGAGATGACCACTGATGCCCACACCACCACCGATAATACAATTTTGACCAATTTCGGTACTACCTGCGATGCCTACACAACCTGCTATTACCGTGTTATCACCAATGATGTCATTGTGCGCAATTTGAATTTGATTATCGAGCTTCACGCCATTACCAATAATGGTATTTTCTAGTGCCCCACAGTCAATTGTCGTATTGGCACCAATTTCCACATCGTTACCAATTTCAACACTGCCTAACTGGGGGACCTTGATCCATTTGCCTTTATTATTGGCTATGCCAAAGCCATCAGATCCAATTACAACACCAGGATGAATAATGATGTTATCACCGATTTTTACATGAGCACAAATTGTGACATTCGGACTAATTCGAGCATTTTTACCAATGCTAACACCTTGGAGAATAACCGTGCCTGCACCAATATTTGCACCGTCTCCTATAGAAACGTTGTCACTAATAACGACATGGTGCCCTACGTTTGCACTAGCCGCTATTTCTGCCTTAGCACTAATAACTGCTGTTGATGCAATGATTGGTTTTATTTCTGGTTCAGGGTTTAACAAGGCCGCAATCACCGCATAAGCGATGTATGGGTCATCAACGACAATCGCGTTACCGGTCACTGAAGTGGCTGTTTGCTTTGATGCTAACACTGCGCCTGCTTTTGTCGATGATAAATACTTTGTGTATTTACTGTTCGATAAAAAACTAATTTGATGTTTAGTAGCTGTTTTTAATGTGCTAACGCTGTCAACTTGCCAAGTATCATCGCCTAAGACTTCACCGTTGACATGCTGTGCTATTTGTTCAAGAGTCCACATGAGTGATTTAGAATAAACCTATTTTTTTGCCTTTAGTGATTTTAATACTTTATCAGTGATATCAACCTTATCACTCGCAAAAATGACACCTTGAAAAACAACAAGATCATAAGACTCTTTTTTCGCCAATTCAACGATTGTTTGAGCAATTTCTTTTTCTAGTTTTCTAAGTTCTTCATTACGTCGAATAGATAAGTCTTCGCTGTACTCATCTTGTAATCGCTTGACGTCACGCTGTTCACTGACTATCGCACGTTCTTTATTTTTTCTTTCTGTCGCACTATAAATAGCGCTGTCTTTTACTAATTTTTCTTGCTTAGTCCTTAGGGTTTTTATTTTACTCTCGATAGTTTTACTACGGGAAGAAAACTCTTTCTCTAATCGTGCTAATGCCCGTGTTTTTTGCGGTGACTGCTCCATCACTGCCGCAGCATTGACAACACCTATTTTGAGCTCAGCAGCATAACTGGGTGTGCTAAAAACGGCGATCCAAAGACATAGCCAGATAAATTTCATTTTTTTCACACTCTTCTCCAAAATTTTTTAATTAAAACGATGAACCAACAGCAAATTGGAAGATTTCTGTTTCATCATCTTCTTGTTCATTAAACGGCTGCGCTATACTGATAGAAACGGGGCCAAAGGGTGAGATCCATATCGCGGATAGGCCAGCCGAATACCGCAATAGGCCAGCATCAAAGTCCTCATTTTCATCGTAAACATTACCGACGTCAACAAA
This sequence comes from Piscirickettsiaceae bacterium, assembly GCA_018646825.1. Classification (GTDB taxonomy): domain Bacteria; phylum Pseudomonadota; class Gammaproteobacteria; order Nitrosococcales; family Methylophagaceae. The sequence continues at coordinate 3,943 of JABGUA010000132.1, read as the reverse complement.
GCCGCTTAGGCGAATAGATTTTAATGGCTTTTTCATAAAAGGGATAGGGAAAATAAGCTCAGTGCCCGCCGTAACAAGAAAGTTACCCCCTAATGCCTGTTGATCATCCTTTACCCCTAAAATATTGGACACAAAGCCTCGGACACTGTTTTGTCCACCAGCATAGAAATTCTCGAAGAATGGGTACTCTTCTGTACTACCGTATGCAGCACCATAACCAACACGGCCACCATATGCCAATGTCAACTTATCATTGAGCGGCATATACCTTCTATCTTCATAATTTAATTTATAAAACTGTAATGACCCGCCTGGAACAGCAACTTCAGCCGAAAGTCTCTGTAATTTACCTCTTGTCGGTAATACTGCATGGTTTCTAGTATTACTGGCCCAACCTAGTGAGACTGAGAACGTATCAAACTCTTCTCCTTCTCGCTCGACAAAGTCGCTATAGCGTCTGATTGTCGTATTGTCTGGAATCTTTAACAGGGTATTTTCATAACCTAAACCAAGGCTAATGCGATTGTTTTCGGAAATAGGAATACCAAAAGACGTCGATGCCCCCCAAACATCCGTGTTGAAACTAGCTATATTATTATTATTATCATCCGAGTCAGTTTCGCGGATAAAAGCACCAAATCCTTGACTTATCCCATCTACTGTCGCAAACGGATTAGTATAACCAACATTATAAACGGTATTGGTATCACTATTATTAAAACCAAAACTGATATGTTTACCACTGCCTAAGAAATTCTGCTGTGTTATATTCGCATTGAGAAGCAACCCATCCGATCCTGAAAACCCTAAACCTGCAGATAGGCTACCAGAGGACTGTTCCGTCACCGTAAAATCAAGGTCAACTTGATCTGCTGTGCCTGGTACAGGAATCGTTTCAACGTTGACATCTTCAAAGTAACCTAAACGTTGAATACGCGCACGAGAAACCTCAACTTGGTTAGTCGAAATCCATGATGCTTCTTGTTGGCGTAGTTCACGCCTGACCACTTCATCTCGCGTTTTACTATTGCCTTCGATATTAATTCTTCTTACATAAGCCCGCCGGCCTGGGTCAACATAAAAGGTTAAAGTCACTAAATGGTTCTCACGATCTATCTTAGGAACCGCGTTCACGTTGGCAAAGGCATAGCCGTCATTACCCAGTCTATTTGTTAAATATTCACTACTTTTTGTTACTTGTTTCCGTGAGAAAACAGCATCTTTTTTAATGATAACTAAATCAAACAATTCTTTCTCTGGAACGATTAAATTCCCTGCTAGGCGTACTTCTTTAATCTGATAACGATCACCTTCTGAAATATTAATCGTGATGAACATTTGCCTTTTGTCATCAGTGATTGATACTTGAGTTGATTCAACAACAAAATCAACAAAACCACGATCTAAGTAGAATGATCTTAATGTTTCTAGGTCCGCGGATAGTTTTTGTCTTGAATATTGGTTATCTCTCGTTATGATAGATAATATGCTGCCGGTCGTTGACTCTAACTCACTTAATAAGTCATCTTCTTGGTAGGAGGCGTTTCCGACAATATTGATACCGCCAATCGTTGCCACGATCCCTTCCTGCATCGTTATTATGATCGCAACACGGTTTTGGGATAAGTCGCTTACATTCGATTCAATTGAGACACCATATTTACCACGGCTAAAATACTGTCTTTGAAGTTCTAACTCAACGCGCTCCAGTATCGCTTGCTCAAACACCTGGCCTTCTGCAAAGCCTATTTGTCTTAACGATTTAGCCAAGTCTTCACTGTCTATGTCTTTATTACCAATAAACTCTATACTAGATATTGCAGGGCGTTCACTGACATTAATCGTTACAATGCCATCTTCAGCATCAACTCTGACATCATCAAAATACTTCGATTTAAATAACGCGCGAATAATATTTTTAGCTTCACTGTTAGCGATTTCGTCGCCAATTTTGTAAGGAATATAATTAAATACGGTTCCTTCGGCGATCCGCTGTAGGCCTACGACACGAATATCTTTGATCACAAAGCTTTCAGCCAATGCTGCGGTGCTCAGTAATAATAAAATGATAAGACTTAATATTTTATTCATCGTTTAATAACCGTATTTAAATTCTATCTATTCTTCAGATTAAGGCGTTAGTGTACCTGCATTAAGCTTATAATCCAAACAGTCTCGATAAGTCATTGAAAAAAGCAAAAAACATGAGTGTCAGCAACAGAATTAGGCCTATTTTCTGCCCTTGCAGTTGCACTGTTTCTGATATTGGTTTTCCTCGTAACCATTCAAAGAAATACAGCATTAAATGGCCTCCATCAAGAATTGGAATCGGTAATAAATTTAAAATACCCAAGCTAATACTAATGATTGCTAAAAAACTGATAAATGCCGTTATGCCTTTATCTGCTGATGCTCCCGCAAATTGGGCAATGCTAATGGGGCCACCTAGGTTTTTACTCGATAGCTCGCCTTTTAGCATAGCTATAAAGCTTCTTATTGTCAGTGAAGACATTTGCCAAGTCATGTTCACAGCTTTGACTATGCCTTCTAGAGGGCCATAGCGTAGTTCTGACTTTAATGCGTCGGGCATTGCTGTTGCTGTTGCATCAACACCAGCGCCTATAAAGCCGTGGCCTTCTTCTGATCGGTTTGGCTTCAGAGTTAATGTTGTAAGCCTATTATCTCGGTTTAACGCTATCGTTAATTCTGTTTCTGGGCTCGCTTTAATAACCTCAACCCAAGCACGCCAGCTGTCGATTTTCTGTCCATCCGTCAATAAGATAATATCGCCGGTCTGAAGACCAGCTAATTCAGCTGCTTGCTGTGGTATCACTTGCCCAATGACAGGCTTTAGGTCATATAGCATCGGCACCAAACCAAGCTGTTTGATAATACTTTTAGGCTCATCTGTAAGCAAAGATTGCTTAGTAATCTCAATACGTCTTAAATGTTCTATATCTTGAGTTAAAACTGATAGCTCAGCTGTACCGCCCTGTTCTGCTATCGTCATAAAGGCTTGATTGACGCTTGACCACGTTGGTGTCAATTCACCGTTAATTTTATTGATTTGATCGCCAGGCATTAATTGTGCAAATGCTGCTGGCGATCCTACTTCTACTTCATCAACAATCGGTTTTATTCCCGGTATACCAGAGATAAAAACTAACCAGTAAGCCACAATAGCGAATAATAAATTGGCTATAGGGCCGGCTGCAACAATGGCTGTTCTTTTGCCTAATGACTGGCGGTTGAAAGCTTGATCCAACTGTTCAACAGGGACATCTCCTTCGCGTTCATCCAACATCTTGACATAACCGCCCAAAGGAATTGCTGCCAAAATATATTGAGTCCCGTTACTGGCTGTTTTTTGCCAAATAGGTTTACCAAAACCGATCGAAAACTTCAGTACTTTGACGCCACACCGGCGGGCAACCCAGAAATGACCAAACTCATGTATCGCGATTAAAATCGCCAACGCGATAACAAAAAAGAAGAGAGACTGCATACTTGGTTATGAAATGTAATCTAGCGCTAGCTGACGCGCTTGTTGATCATCTGCTAGCACTTGCTCTAAGGACTCACCAGATGTCGCCGCTTGTTGAGATAATACGTGTTCATTGGTTTTAGCGATCTCGGTAAATTTAATTTGCCTGTTTAAGAAAGCCTCAACAGCAACTTCATTGGCCGCATTTAGAATCGCTGTACTGGTTCCACCCGCTTCAAGTGCTTGGTAAGCTAGCGCTAAACAAGGAAAATGTTCGTGATCTGCTTTGGAAAAATTAAGTTGACTGATGGCAACCAAATCCAGTGGGGCCACACCGGAATCAATACGGTTAGGCCATGCCAAAGCATTCGCTATCGGTGTTCTCATATCAGGGTTACCCATTTGAGCCAATACTGAGCCATCAACATAGTCCACCATAGAATGAATAATACTTTGTGG
>JABGUA010000113.1 GCA_018646825.1 Piscirickettsiaceae bacterium | reverse complement strand
TCACCATTGTGTAAGGCAGCCGATAATTCTGAAAGTGTTTTTGTATGCATGATTTACCTGTTATTCGATAACTTGTGGGACCAGGTAAACACCTGTTTCAGTTTTTGGCGCAATTGCTTGGAATTGTTCGCGCTGATCGGTTTCTGTTACTTCATCTGGCCGCAATCTTTGCACAGCGTCCAATGGATGTGCCATTGGGCTTATTCCAGTCGTATCGACGCTGCTGAGTTGCTCGACTAAACCAAAAATAGTGGTTAAGTCTCGCGCATAATCAGGGATATCATTGTCATCTATTGCTAAGCGGGCGAGATAGGCAATTTTTTCTACATCTGTTTTATCTAAACTCATTGCTGGTCCTAGTACTGATTTTTTTCACGAAAGTGTGAAGTTTAAATGATTCGCGGCTTGCTCAACAGCCCATTGCATTGATAAAGTATCTTTTTTTATATTTAAGTTTGGTTTTTGCCGATGTTTGAACGTCTCCGCGGAATGTTTTCTAATGACCTTTCGATCGATTTGGGTACAGCGAATACGCTGATTTATGTGCGTGGTCAGGGCATTGTGCTTAATGAACCTTCTGTTGTCGCTATCCGGCAAGAAAAAGGACCTGGTGGCCCGCGTTCTATTGCTGCTGTGGGTGTTGAGGCTAAGAGAATGGTAGGCCGTACTCCGGGTAATATCACGGCGATAAGACCGTTAAAAGATGGTGTGATTGCTGATTTCACTGTGACAGAAAAAATGTTGCAGCATTTTATTAAGAAAGTGCATGAGGGCCGTTTCTTTAAGCCAAGCCCGCGCGTTTTAGTCTGTGTTCCTTGCGGATCGACGCAAGTCGAACGTCGCGCAATTAGAGAATCAGCTGCGGGTGCTGGGGCGCGTGAAGTGTATTTGATTGAGGAACCAATGGCTGCTGCGATTGGTGCGGGCATGCCTGTCGAAGAGGCGAGTGGTTCCATGGTGCTGGATATTGGTGGTGGTACGACTGAAGTTGCCATTATTTCCTTGAACGGGATCGTCTACTCGGCGTCAGTTCGTATTGGTGGCGATTTATTTGATGAAGCGATTATTAATTATGTACGTCGTAATTATGGCAGTTTAATTGGTGAGTCAACCGCAGAAAAGATTAAAAAAGAGATTGGTTCTGCTTATCCTGGCAATGAAGTGAGAGAAATGGAAGTACGCGGCCGGAATTTGGCTGAAGGGATCCCACGTAGTTTTACCTTGAATAGCAATGAAATTCTTGAAGCGTTACAAGATCCATTATCGGGTATTGTTTCGGCTGTTAAGACCGCATTAGAGCAAACACCGCCAGAATTGGGCGCTGATGTTGCTGAGCGTGGGATTGTTTTGACGGGGGGCGGAGCACTGCTAAGAGACTTAGATCGCTTATTAGTCGAAGAAACCGGCTTACCGGCGATTATTGCCGAAGATCCGCTAACTTGTGTTGCACGTGGCGGTGGCCGTGCTTTGGAAATGGTCGATGAACGGGGCAATGACGTTTTTACATTTGAGTAGTACTTTGCTTTACACTATAAAGACCTTTGTAAACGGCGTTGTTTATGAAGGTTTTTTCGTTTCTGAGTATTAGGCCATTAAACCGTTATTTACAAATCGCGCTTCGCTCAATACTCGCTTAACGTTGGCATTTTTGGCCTCGTTGACGCTGTTTTTCCTAGATTCACGTTTTAACACTTTTGACGGTTTGAGAAGTCAATTAGCGACGATGATGTACCCGGTCCAATTGATTGCTTCTTTTCCTAGTGATATTGGCGACTGGACGACTGACTATTTTCAGAGCCGCGCTGATCTAAAAGAACAAAATGATTCATTGAAGGCGACGCAATTACTGAGCAGTGTTCGCTTACAGAGATTACAAGCCTTAGAGCGTGAGAATATGCGTTTGCATGAGTTGCTCGGTTCTTCATTTCGATTATCTGAACGTGTTTTGGTCGCTGAGTTATTAACGATTGATTCTGACCCTTTCTCTCAACAAGTAGTGATTAACCGCGGTGAGCGTTACGCTGTTTTTGAAGGGCAGCCTGTTTTAGATGCAAGTGGTGTGATGGGGCAAGTGATGTCGGTAAGCCGCTTTTCTAGCCGTGTTATTTTGTTGACCGATCCCAGTCATGCTATCCCGGTACAAGTAAATCGTAATGGCTTGCGCTCTATCGTTACAGGGCGAGGCTTAGCAAAACCCTTACAATTGGAACACTTGCCACATAATGCTGATATTCGAGTGGGTGATTCACTCGTGACTTCAGGACTGGGGGGGCGTTTTCCAGTTGGTTACCCTGTGGGGACAATCACTGCGATTAGCCACCCAGCTGGTAAGCCTTTTGCACGTATTCAAGTTCAACCTGCTGCTGATTTAGACACGAGTCGAGAGGTGTTATTAGTTCTAACTCGGACTGATGAGGCTAGTGATGCTCCTGATGAGTATTTAGCTGAAGCAGTCGAAGCAGTCGAAGCAGTCGAAGCAGTCGAAGCAGTCGAAGCAGAGGGGGCGGAATAATGGCGATAGTAGATAAGCCACAAGGGGGCCTTATCATTGTCATGTCGGTTTTATTAGCGATGATATTAATGCTAATGCCCCTGCCTGATAGCTTCCGCTTCTTTCGGCCAGAGTGGGTATTGTTGACTTTAATGTATTGGGCTATGGCACTACCTAGACGAGTCGGTGTTGGTTATGCTTGGCTAGTTGGCCTGTTTATGGATGTGTTATTTGGAGGCACTTTAGGAATATTGGCTTTTGCCTATGCTTTGGTGATTTATTTAGTATTGCATTTCCATCTGCAGTTACGTCAGTTTCCATTGTGGCAACAGGCCTTGAGTTTAATGTCATTGATTTTATTGGTGCATGTTGTCACGGTGGTGATGACGACGCGAGTAACAGGTTGGCATGCCTGGTTGCCGGCGATGGTCAGCACGTTGTTATGGCCAGTTATTTATATTTTCTTACGTGGTGTTCGGCGTACTTTTCATGTTAGATAATGCATAAATGTCTACTCGGTTTGTTTTAAAAGATCATGTTAATGAAAGTCGTTTAGTTAACGATAGGCTGATTTTTGCAGCTATTTTTGCTGGTATTGTGTTTGTTGTCTTGATGGCAAGGTTGGCTATCTTACAAGTTGTTGAGCATGAGCACTTTGATGGGTTATCGAATAGAAATAGGGTAGATATTGAACCGTTGCCGCCTCAACGTGGCCTGATTTATGATCGTAATGGTGTTGTTTTAGCTGAAAATATTCCCACTTTTAGTTTGGAGCTGATTCCAGAGAAAGTGGTTGAACTGGATGCAACTTTATCGGAGTTGGCTGCTTTATTTGCAGTACCTGATGAAGATATTACGAAAATCAAGGATATCATTAAGCAACAACGCCGTTTTCAACATGTCGTGATTCGTCAGCGTTTGACAGAACAAGAAGTCGCGATTTTTTCCGCTAACCGTCACCGATTCCCTGGTATCGACGTAGTTGGGCGGTTGATTCGCCATTACCCTCATGGTGCGCTATTCGCTCATACGGTGGGTTATGTCGGTCGGATCAATCAAAAAGACCAAAGTTTAATCGATGAGAAAAACTATAAAGGGACGTTGCAAATTGGTAAGACCGGTGTTGAAAAATATTATGAAGAGTTACTTCATGGCCAAGTCGGTTACCAGCAAGTTGAGACCAATGTGCAAGGGCGTGTTGTTCGTGAGTTAAAAAATCAAGCTTCGGTATCGGGTCAAGCGCTTTTTTTAAATTTAGATATTCATTTACAACGTGTTGCCTCTGAGGTGCTAGGAGAATACAACGGCGCTATTGTTGCTATGGACCCTAGGACGGGCGGTGTACTAGCAATGGTCAGTAAGCCAGACTTTGACCCGAATCTATTTGTAACGGGCATTAGTACTAAAAATTACTCTGTTCTGAGAGATTCGATAGATAGGCCGTTATTTGATCGTGCTTTGCGCGGACACTATCCACCAGGTTCTACGTTAAAACCTTTTGTTGCTTTAGCAGGGTTAGAGTTAGGGGTTGTTAAGCAGAGGACCAAAGCATATTGTCCAGGTTGGTACACCTTGCCAGGTAAAGATCACCGCTATCGCTGCTGGAAATCGCATGGGCATGGGCATGTTGACTTGAAACAGTCCTTGGCACAATCTTGTGATGTTTATTATTATGATTTAGCTAATGTTTTGGGCATTGATCGCTTACATCATTTTTTAGATTTTTTTGGCTTTGGTCGGCGTTCTGGTGTTGATGTGCCTAGTGAAAGCCGGGGCTTATCCCCATCGAGTGAATGGAAAAGGACTTCCCGTAATCAAGTTTGGTATCCCGGTGAGACCTTGATTTCAGGTATTGGTCAGGGCTTTAATCAGACGACGCCTGTACAGTTGGCTTATGCAACCTCTGTGTTGGCAATGCGTGGTGTTAATACGCTTCCTCAGGTTGCGAGGGGTAGTCGAGTAGATGCGAGTAGTGATCTAAATTTAATGCCAGTTAAGCGAGATGATAGTTTGCCAATTGTAAATGCTGATAATTGGCAAGCTGTTGTCGATTCGTTGGTTGAGGTGACTGCGGGTAAGCGAGGTACAGCAAAATCAGTTGGTAAAGGTTTACCTTTTTCTGTGGCGGGAAAAACGGGAACGGCGCAAGTGTTTGGTATCAAACAAGATGAAAAATATGATACTGAAACCTTAGCGAAAAGGTTACATGATCATGCCTTATTTATTGCTTTTGCACCGGCAGAAAACCCGGAGTTTGTGATCGTAGTGGTAGCAGAGAATGGCGGCAGCGGTAGCAAAACGGCAGCACCGATGGCGCGTAAAATGATCGATCAGTATTTTGGGTTGCCTGCCAATGAATAATAGATTGTTAACCGATAGAGCGAATCCTGAACGTTGGAGTTTGACCCACGCACTTCGGGTCATTCATATCGATGCTTTGTTGTTATTTGGTTTGTTGAGTTTATTGGCTGTTGGCTTGATGATTTTATTTAGCGCAGGCAATCAAGAAGTCGCCTTATTGACGCGTCAATTGATTAGGATGGGAACAGCCTTTTTTGGTTTAGTTGTGCTGGCAAATATTCACCCTGATCGAATGCGTGATATGGCGTATTGGGTTTACGGGGCCGGATTGATTTTACTTATTGCTGTTCTCGTGGTTGGCGATGAAGGTAAAGGAGCTCAGCGCTGGCTTGATTTAGGGGTGATCCGTTTCCAACCTTCAGAATTAATGAAAATTGCAGTACCGCTCTTGGTGGCGGCGTATTTGGCTGAGCGTCCATTGCCGCCGACATTACCGAGGTTGACAGTTTGTTTTATGATGGTCGTTATTCCAGCATTGTTAATTGCGAAACAACCCGATTTGGGAACAGCATTACTGATTGCAAGTTCCGGCTTGATTGTAATTTTCTTGTCTGGTATTTCTTGGGCATTAATTATTGGTTTTATATTGGCTGCGGCATCGGCTTTACCTGTGTTGTGGTATGTGATGCATGATTATCAGCGGCAACGGGTACTCACATTTTTAAACCCTGAAAGTGATCCTTTGGGATCGGGTTATCATATTATCCAGTCTAAAATCGCGATCGGGTCAGGTGGCTTGTTTGGAAGAGGCTGGTTAGAAGGGACACAGTCTCAATTGGCTTTTTTACCTGAAAGATCGACAGACTTTATCTTTTCTGTGATTGCTGAAGAATTTGGATTGGTTGGTGTTGGTTTATTGTTATTAATGTATCTAGCGATTGCAGCCAGGGGTTTGTATATTGCGGATCAGGCACAAAGTAGTTTCGCGCGATTATTGGCTGGGAGTATTTCACTGACTTTTCTGGTCTATGTATTTGTTAATGTCGGGATGGTGACAGGTTTATTGCCTGTCGTGGGTGTACCTTTGCCATTAGTCAGTTATGGGGGCACATCAATGGTGACCTTATTAGCTGGTTTCGGTATCCTGATGTCTATTCATACTCACAGAAGGATGATGACCTCTTGAAACAATTATTATGTGCTGCGGCTTTATTGTCGGTTTTTTCTACTGCGTCTTATGCTAATAAAGCATTGCCTGGTTTATCAGATTTTATTGATGAAATGCATCAAGAACAGCAATTTGAGAAGGCAGAGTTACAAACTGTCTTTGAGCAAGTTGAGGTGAAAGAGTCAATTTTAAAGGCGATTTCGCGACCAGCAGAAAAGAGTAAACCTTGGTTTGATTATCGGAAAATTTTTATTACTGACAAGCGCATTAATGGTGGCGCCACTTTTTGGCAGGCCAATGCCGTTGCTTTGGCTAAAGCGGAAACAGAGTTTGGTGTGCCAGCAGAAATTATCGTTGCGATATTGGGTGTGGAAACGAGTTATGGTGGCAATGTCGGTAGCTTTCGTGTGGTTGATGCGCTATCGACTTTGGCCTTTCGTTATCCGCCGAGGAGCAAGTTCTTTCGCAGCGAGCTCGGTCACTTTCTTGCTTTAACACGAGAAGAAGGGATGCCGATTCTCAGCCCTGTTGGATCTTATGCTGGGGCCATGGGTCTAGGTCAGTTTATGCCTAGTAGTTATCGAGCTTATGCTGTTGACTTTGATGGTGATGGCAAACGTGATATCTGGACTAACCCGACTGATGCTATTGGTAGTATCGCAAACTATTTAGCCCGACATGGTTGGAAGCGTGGTGAGCCCATTGTCCACAAAACGGCTGTTGGAGACACAATTCCCGTTGTGTTATTGGAGAAAGGCAGTAAGCCAGCCATTGATGTCGCGGAATTAAAACAAGCAGGTGTATCAAC
>JABGUA010000095.1 GCA_018646825.1 Piscirickettsiaceae bacterium | reverse complement strand
TGTCTTTGATGTCGACATTTCAGCACCACCGGCAATCATGACATCAGCATCGCCATATTGAATCATCCGTCCTGCGGATGAAATATTATGGGTGCCACTTGAACACGCTGTCACAATGGCTGTGTTGGGCCCTTTCATGCCGTACATGATTGATAAGTTACCCGCAATCATGTTGATAATATTGCTGGGTACAAAAAACGGCGATATTTTCCTAGGGCCACCGGCTAAATATGCATCATAACCTGCTTCAATACCTGGTAAACCACCGATGCCAGCACCAATAGCAACACCGATGCGTTCTGCATTATCATCAGTAACCTCTAACCCTGAGTCCTCTATCGCTTCTTTACCTGCAGCGATGCCATAATGGATGAAGGTATCCATTTTTTTTGCATCTTTTTTCGGTATGTGGTCGGTAATATCAAACCCTTTAACACTGGCACCAAAATGCACGGAGAATTCGCTAGTATCAAAGACCGTCAAGGGGGCAACGCCACTCTTGCCTGCTAAGATATTTTGCCAAGACTCTTGGACGTTTAAGCCGACGGGGGTGACCACGCCGAGACCTGTTATTACAACACGCCGTTTTGACATCAGGAGTTCCTTATTACGAGTATAAACAAGATAGCCGCCTAGTATGTGACCATACTAGGCGGCTATAAGTTTTGCGATAATTTAAATTAAGACTGAACAGAATTAATGTAAGTTACTGCTTCTTTGACTGTTGTGATTTTCTCAGCTTCTTCGTCTGGAATTTCACATTCGAATTCTTCTTCAAGTGCCATAACCAATTCAACTGTATCTAATGAATCAGCACCCAGATCATCGATAAATGAAGCATCGATAGTTACTTCATCTGCGTTGACACCCAATTGTTCAACAACAATGTCTTTTACTCGGGCTTCGATCTCACTCATAACGTATGTTTCCTTTGGTGGTTAAATACTTAAAACGTGCACGCATTTTATATTGCAAGCACTGTATAAACAAGCCAATTTGTTTTTGTAGGCCTATTTAAAATTGTAATTAGTTAATGTTTTTGAAAATTAACCAATTAATTCATATACATGCCGCCATTGACATGGATTGTTTCGCCGGTGACATAGGCTGCATCATCACTGGCTAAGTAGCTGACAGCGCCAGCAATTTCTTCGGGTAAACCCAACCTTTTAATTGGCACTTGCTGTAATAAAGCTGTTTTATGTTCTTCAGCTAAGCCACTGGTCATATCGGTATCAATAAACCCGGGAGCAACTGTATTGACCGTGATGCCGCGCGGGCCTACTTCTCTTGCTAACGATTTACTAAAACCGATAACACCGGCTTTTGCTGCTGCATAGTTAGTTTGGCCAGCATTGCCCATCACACCAACAACCGATGTAATGGTAATAATGCGTCCTGCTCTTGATTTCGTCATTGCTCGTATACAGCGCTTAGAGAGCTTAAATATTGGTGTTAGATTAGTATTGATAATGTCGTCCCACTCATCATCTTTCATTCTCATTAGCAAATTATCACGGGTAATACCCGCATTATTTACTAAAATAGCTGGGGCACCAAAAGTTGATTCCGTCGCTGATACCACGGCCTCGATTGAATCAGCATCGGTCACATTTAATACCATGCCGGTACCCTCAATACCTTCCGCTTTCAAAAAATCAGTAATGGTTTGAGCGCCACCTTCTGACGTTGCTGTTCCAACAACAGTTGCACCTTGTTTACCTAGGCGCAGTGCAATAGCACGACCAATCCCACGTGTTGCTCCTGTCACTAATGCAACTTTACCTTCTAAACTCATGCTTGTTCTCCTAGTGCTTGCACTGCTTTTTCTAATGAACTCTGGTCAAATACTGGGAGTCCCATAATTGTTTTGTCAATTCGCTTAGTCAGGCCCGCTAATACTTTGCCTGGCCCACACTCAACGAGCTTATCAACGCCTTGATTAGAAAACCATTGCACTGTCTCTACCCAACGTACTGGGTTATGTAATTGTTGTGCCAAACTGACTCTAATCGCTGCGTCATCTTGAGCGGGTGTCACGCTAACATTATGAATAACAGCGATTCTAGTCTGATGTATAGGTATGTCCGCTAAAGTTTCACTTAGCTTTTCTGCCGCTGGTGTCATTAATGCACAGTGTGACGGTACACTAACAGGCAATAATAATGCGCGTTTAGCACCTTGTTCTTTTGCCAACTCGGTGGCTTTTATTACAGCATCAACATTACCGGCTATGACGACTTGGCCTGGCGAATTAAAGTTAACTGCCTCAACAACTTCATTCCCCGCCGCTTGCTGGCAAACCATTTTTACTGCCTCGCCATCTAAGCCCAAAATAGCGGCCATAGCGCCCTGACCTTCAGGGACTGCTTGCTGCATATATTGACCTCGTAATTCGACTAATTTTATTGCGCTTGAAAAGCTGATTGCACCAGAAGCGACTAAAGCCGTATATTCGCCTAGACTGTGTCCCGCTAAATAATCAGGTTGAATATTTGTTAAGGATTGCCAAACACGCCATACAGCCATGCCAGCTGCTAACATCGCAGGCTGTGTCCGTTCTGTTTGATTTAATGCTGCTTCGGGACCTGAAGACACTAGTTTCCACATATCGTAACCTAGCACTTCTGATGCTTCGGAGAACGTCTCTTGGACGAGTGGATATTCTGTGGCTAGTTGATCTAGCATGCCTATTGATTGCGATCCTTGACCAGGAAATACAAAAGCCAGAGTCATGGCTTCACCTCATGAAATTAAAAATTTAATAATGCCGAGCCCCAGGTGAACCCGCCACCGAAAGCTTCTAATAGTAATGTTTCGCCGCGTTTAATACGGCCATCTCTAACAGCTGTATCTAATGCCAACGGAATAGATGCTGCCGAGGTATTGCCATGCTCATCTACTGTGACCACAACATGCTCCATAGATAAACTCAATTTTTTAGCCGTCGCAGCAATAATACGAATATTAGCTTGATGTGGAATTAACCAGTCGATATCACTTTTATCTAAATTATTTGCAGCGAGTGTCTCATCCGCAATACTACTTAGCGTTTTAACTGCGACTTTAAAGACATCATTACCCTGCATCTCAATGAACGGTTCAGCATCATCGTTTTGAGCGGTTCCTGGCCCCGTCGGAACAGAAAGCAGTGCATTATAGTGGCCATCAGAATGGATATGCGTTGACAATATGCCTGTTTCGTCTGAAGCCTGTAAAACTACACCCCCAGCACCATCGCCGAATAAAACACAGGTATTCCTATCGGTCCAATCAACGATTCGCGATAACGATTCAGCACCAATAATTAAAGCATTCTTCGCACTGCCTGATTTAATAAATTTATCTGCAACTGTTATGGCATAAACAAACCCTGTACAGACTGCTTGAATATCAAATGCTGGACAGCCCCTAATTCCTAGACGCTCTTGCACGAGTGAGGCAGTACTTGGGAAAATTCGCGTTGGTGTCGTTGTAGCAACAATAATTAAATCAATATCTGAATTATTGATTCCCGCCGCTTCAATGGCCTTTTCCGCTGCATTGAAAGCAAGATCGGTAGTGGTTTCATCATCCGCGACAATATGGCGTTTTTTAATACCTGTCCTATCTTGAATCCATTGGTCACTTGTATCAACGATCTTTTCTAAATCATGGTTACTTAATACTTTTTCAGGTAAGTAACTTCCTGTGCCAACAATTCGAGAATAGATCACGCAGCTTGGCCTTGTATAATGACGTCTAAATGTTGGCTAATGTTTTTAGGCACATCGAGTTCAGCTTCTAAAATCGCAATATGAATCGCATTAGAAAACCCTACCTCATCGGCACCGCCGTGACTCTTAATGACAATACCATTTAACCCAATAAAATTTGCCCCATTATAAGCACGGGGATCGAGTTGATTGCTGAAGTGCTTTAACACCGGTGAGGCAATTAGCCCAATCAATTTGGTAAAAATATTGCGTGTGAATGATTGGCGTAAATAATGACGCATCATATGTACAACGCCTTCGCTAGATTTTAATGCCACATTGCCAACAAAGCCATCGCAGACAACGACATCGACATCGCCGCGATATAAACCATCACCTTCGACAAAGCCAACATAATTAAGATCAATATTATTTAGTAACGCCGCGGCTTCTTTTACTCGTTCGTTGCCCTTCATTTCTTCAGAGCCGATATTAAGTAAAGCAATTGTTGGCTTTTTTCGTCCATCTATAGACTCTGCTAATACAGAACCCATAATAGCGAATTGCACCAACTGTTCTGCGCTTGAATCGACATTGGCCCCTAAATCTAAGACATAGGTATGTCCTTTCATTGTCGGTAATGCTGACACGATAGCCGGACGCTCGATACCAGGCAGTGTTTTAAGCACGAATTTGGCCGTCGCCATTAAGGCTCCGGTATTCCCTGCACTGACACAAGCAGATGCTGTTCCATCTTTAACAAGGTTAATTGCAACTCGCATTGAAGAGTCTTTTTTTCCTCTCAATGCTAGCGCTGGAGACTCATCCATTGCGACCTGTTGGGAAGCATGCTGAATCTGTATCCTTGTTTCATTTTCAAGTTGATGCTGTTTTAACTTAGCTTGAAGTAGTTCTTTATCACCTACTAAAATAAGTTTAACTTTCGGGTGACGCTCTAAGGCACTGACCGCTGCAGGGATAATGACATCAGGGCCATGATCCCCGCCCATTGCATCAATTGAAATTGTATGGCTCAATCCAGTTTAGCCTTCATCACTCTTATCAGCGACAACTTTACGGCCACGGTAGTACCCGTCAGCAGAGACATTGTGGCGAAGGTGCAATTCACCTGATGTTGTATCAACAGATAATGTTTCACTTGTTAATGCATCATGTGAACGACGCATGCCGCGACGTGATGTACTTTTTTTACTTTTTTGAACAGCCATGTTGAACTCCTAACACTAAAATATAATTGTTTTATACCAGCAGATGCTGGTTTCTTACTTGTCTTTTAAACTTGATAACACTGCAAAAGGTGACTCAGGTTTATCATCCCCTTTAACAGCACTCTCATCCTCACCTGCAAACCAAACTTCGCTCGGTAAACAAGCTTCTGTATGGCGTGGAACTAGCGGCAAGGCCAATATTAATTCATCTTCTATTACTGCATTTAATGACACAGGATCATTGTTTTCTAATAACCATGGATCATACTCCTCAGCTAATGATGCTATTTTTCGTTCACTCAAGATCATTGCCAGTAAACAAGTTATTGATAATGGCACTTTCATCGGTGACATACATCTTTCACAGATCATTGATACTTCAGCAACTATCTTACCTTGCATGTAAGGCGTGTTAACTTCATCCATATCAAATGCTAAATCAACGAGAATACTTCCTTCGTCGTTAACTAGGCTTTCGCTTAATCTCGGCATATCTTTTATTGAAAGTTCACCATTCAATTTCAACCCATTTTGGGCTAAACGTAATGGATCAATCTCTTTTGGTAGTTTCAGATGCATAATCGACGGAATTATATAAGAAAATGCCTTAAACCGCAAAGCCAACTAAGTGATTTATCTGGTCTAATTGCTTGTCATTCCCAATAATCACGCCAGAAGTAACTTTAAAGGCATTTAAGCATTGTTATGTAGTTCAATCACAGCATTATTATTTTCAGATAATTGTTTTGAATTATCATTACGTAATGCATCAATATAGTAGAGATAAGAAGCATCGATATCACCCGTAATGTATTGCCCATCAAAGCATGACGTATCGAAAGACTCTATCTTTTTCTGATCATTTACGGCATCGATTAAATCTTCTAACTCTTGATATATTAACCAGTCCACCCCTAGTTCTGATGCAATTTGTTTAACATTGCGATTGTGGGCGACAAACTCTTCTGGCGATGGCATATCAATACCATAGACATTTGGATAACGCACTGGTGGTGCTGCGGAAGCAAAATACACCTTACGTGCGCCAGCATCACGCGCCATTTGGACGATTTGTTGTGAGGTCGTACCACGGACAATTGAATCATCAACAAGTAGAACTGTCTTATCTTTAAACTCAATGTCGATGGCATTCAACTTCTGGCGTACTGATTTTTTTCGTTCTGTTTGACCCGGCATGATGAATGTGCGGCCAATATAACGGTTTTTAATAAACCCTTCCTGGTACTTAACCCCTAAATCATACGAGAGTTGTAGTGCC
Organism: Piscirickettsiaceae bacterium; assembly: GCA_018646825.1. Lineage (GTDB taxonomy): Bacteria > Pseudomonadota > Gammaproteobacteria > Nitrosococcales > Methylophagaceae. The sequence continues at coordinate 425 of JABGUA010000095.1, read as the reverse complement.
GCGCTTCGGCTTGTATCAGGTATAGGGATAATGACATCGATATCGTGATTTGGGTTTTCTCGTAATATTTTTTCCGCGAGTTTTGTTCCCATGCGGCTGCGGCTGCGATGCACTGAAATGCCATCTATAATAGAGTCTGGCCGAGCAAAATAGACATATTCGAAGATGCAAGGTGACATGGTTTTAGGCTCAGCACACTGCTGTGAATGAAAATTGCCGCTTTTATCAATAAATACACATTCGCCAGGATTAATATCTCTCAGTAATTCATAGTCTAGTGCGTCGATTGCAACACTTTCGGATGCGATGATGTAACTACTTTCCCCATTCTCTGTCTCATTCTTACCTATGACTACTGGACGGATGCCGTGAGGATCACGGAATGCTAATACACCTACACCGGCAATCATGGCTACAATGGCATA
>JABGUA010000140.1 GCA_018646825.1 Piscirickettsiaceae bacterium | reverse complement strand
ATTGGGATTAACAGTTGTTGATATTCAAAATGCTTTACAAACCGCTACCAGTGGTCGTCAAACAGGCTTGATTTATGAGGGTGACCGTCGCTTTAAACTAGTGGTTCGCATGGATGATGCTTATCGTCGAGATATTAAAGCATTAGCGCAAATTCCAGTTGCAATACCTGGTAATGCAAACCCTGACTTGAGCTACGTGCCTTTAGGCGAAGTAGCTGATATTAAGGAAATTCAGGGGCCAAGCCAGATTAACCGTGAAAGTGGTAAACGCAATGTGGTGGTGACAGCTAATGTAGAAGGTCGTGATCTTGGTTCATTTATTGCTGAAACGCAGGAATTAATGCGATCACAACTAGATTTACCAAGTGGTTACTGGTTAGGTTATGGAGGTACTTTTGAGCAGTTACAATCAGCTATTGGACGTTTAAGTATCTTGGTACCACTGACGTTATTGTTGATATTAATGTTGCTATATAGTGCCTTTAATTCATTACGCGATTCGTTAGTCGTCTTTACCGGAGTACCTTTAGCCTTAACTGGTGGTGTGATGGCTTTAATTTTCCGTGATATGTCGTTATCTATTTCAGCGATAGTTGGTTTTATTGCCTTATCTGGGGTTGCAGTATTGAACGGTGTGGTGATGTTGTCATTTATTCGTGAATTACGTGAAAAAGGTGAAACATTATTGGTTGCCATCCAACAGGGTGCTAGCCAACGTTTACGTCCAGTATTGATGACAGCACTAGTAGCAAGTTTAGGTTTTGTGCCGATGGCCATTAATACTGGTGCTGGTGCTGAAGTGCAGCGACCACTGGCAACAGTAGTCATTGGTGGCATCGTATCGTCAACATTGTTGACCTTAGTGGTGTTACCAGCCCTTTACCTAATGGTACATTATTTTAGCGACCGTAAAGCCTAGCAGTGAAGAGTTTTCCTGGTGCATATATCCTGCACCAGGAAAACGAAGGTCGTGACTCACAGGCCACATGGAGTATCCAGAAATCTTATAACGAGTTTGTTAACGAATGTCTGCTTTTGGCACTGAACAGACTAATTCACTAATTTGGATCGTCATCGCATTTTAACTAACTACGGCTAAAACTATTTGGAGTACGAAATATCCTCGGAATAGAACTTGTTGGAAGAAAAATAAACATAACCCTTTGGTAACATATAAAGGTTCTCGCTATGCGTACTAATTACTACCGAAATAGGGGCTGACTAACTCGCTATGCGTACTAATCATTTTGCATGTAGTCTCTATACGAACTAATCAGTGTTTTTGTCTCTCGCTATGCGTATTAATGTAGTCGCTATGCGAGTCAGCGTTTCTATTGTTAATGGTGGTTAAAATCTGTTTTTTCCTCCCGCCAATAACCCAATGGTGTATTTGTCGAGTTAATATCTAATTTGCCTTTGCACTCATCAACACTATTCCAGGTTAAAGCGTACAGCGTCGGCTTATGCCTGCCACCCTGTCTTGATTTCACAATAAACCCGTAATAAGTCAACTCTTTAACTGCTTTGTGAAGTGTACTGGATGACTTCCATCCACGTTTTTTCATTATTGACCAGGTAGCACATAAATCACCGTTATTTTTCCCATTAAATTGTAAGCCAAGATCGTTCAGCAACTTCACAGCATGGGCTGATAACTTCACATAGTTAGATGAAGCCATCACAGCATGAGGTAGCCCGAAATATTGTCCCTTAGCTCTTCTATTGTTATTGCGCTCCCATTGTTTGTCAGCCATACATTACCTCTCCCTTTCTGCTTTTTGCCGCTTCAGATAAGCTAGGGTTCCTACTAAATCATCGAAGGGTAACAAGGCTAGATTTTCAAGGTTTATGCCTGTATCAGGTAATCTAGCAGCTAAGGTTTTAGATTGTGTCAGCAGGGTTTGCCATACTGACATCATGGGGGTAATATTAGTCTTGTACATTTTGTAAGCCTCTTTCGGTTTGGTCGCTGTTGGGGGCTTTTTCTTTTCTACATTCAGGCCATACCCCTCCTTCTAATGCTTTCCAATACTCACAGCACCGCTTAGGTCTACCTTGATAACCTAGAACGGTTACAATTTTTTGTAACATCTCAGCACCATAACGCTTTTGAATTTCTAATATGGTTAACGGCGAACAATAGTCACTCAATTGCCTTTTAGCATCAAAATGGGAGTATGAACTACCAGCCATTAATGCTAGTAACCCCCTGCTTACTTTAGTTTCTGCTGGTGGTATAGTTTCAGTTCTCCCATTCATTACTTAACCTCCACATTATGTGAATGTTTAGCAATGTATGCATCTAGATCGGATAAACGATACCTTACAGAACGACCTATTTTTGAATATGGGATATTGTTTTCACCTGTTGAACGCCATTTATTCATGGTTTTCGGCGACATGCCAAGGTATTCGGCAGCTTGCTCAGGTGTGATTAGGTTTTCTTTAGTTTTCATTATTCATTCTCATCTAGCCAGCATTTGCTGGGGTCGAGAATCAATATATAGGACTGTTTAGGGATATTTAGCTAACTTTCCTTATTTTCCTTATTTTTTTCGTATGTAGCCGTAATTACCAAGGTCTTTACTCATATTTTTTTTGTCGAAAGGCAAGATCGTTAGGCCAATAATCTCACTGTTCTTTGCATCGTATTCATAATTTGGACTGTTTTTAAGATGATTCCATAACTCAGAATAAGACGGTAAGGAGCCGTGTTCTCGTTCATAAAGAGTTATTTCATAATCCAAAGTAGCAAAGACTTCACTGTACCTTGTGGGTGGTGAGCTATACCTAGTTGATCTTTCTTGTGCTTTTAAATAACAACCAATTAATATGCTGATTGTTGCTTCAAACGATGCTTTTTCCTTTATTATTCTTGTTTCTTCCTTTCCTCTTTTCACTTCTTCCTCTTTTGTTAGTTGTGACAACAAACTTATTCTTGGAAGCGTCTTTACCTCACTGAGTTTTTTTTGTATTTTTTTTATCTCTGTTAATAGTTCCTCTGGGGTTAAGTTTTTCATGCGTTCGTTCCTTGCGTCGCTCAATAAAAGAACAAGCCAATAAGTAGGCCTGGCTGCTTTTGGGCTGTATATCCGAGGCTAGGATTAACTCGTTACCTCCGGAGCTTAATTACATTATCTTTCTTCGTTACTCTAGCTTGAATGTAATCCGCTACTTTGTTGACTGCTTGTCTTAAAGTCTCTTCCTCGGTCACTATATAACCGCCTGTTACATCATTAGTTGTTGTATGGTTCATTAATCGTTTAATCATAGTTAATGGCAGGTTGACAGCCTCAGCTATCGTAGCAAAAGTACGCCTACAATCATGTGGACTAAACTCCACACCTGAAGCTTTTGTAACTGCTTTCATTGGCTTTGCTGGCACTGCCATCGGCCTATCTGGTTTATCTCCTGCAAAAACCCATTTATATTTGCCAGTCTGATCTTTTAAAGTCTTAATATCTGGCTATATTAGCTTAGGAATAGGTAATGTGTGGTTAGTGCCATTTTTGGTGTCATAAAGCGTGATTGTTTTCGATCTCATATCAACATGTGACCATTCAAGCGTTAATAATTCTGAACTCCGAAAGCCCATATACAAGGCCATTAATAAATACACTTTAGCTCGTTGATTAGACATAGCTTCAACAGCCTCATGCCAAGCCTTTAATTGTTGGCTCGGTATCACTCTGTCTTTACGATTATTTTTATGCCACAGGCGAGCCTTACTTAGTATGCTGGTGGGGTTACTGCCTATCATTCCAACAGCTTGAGCATAATTCAGAGTTAGACGTAATACTCTCATTGTGGTGTTTGCAGTCGTTTTACCTTTTTGTTGGCTGATTTGTTGTTGGCGTTTTAAAACCATATCTTCTGCAATACCTGCAACAGGTAGCTTTAGCCAATCACTAAAGCCTAGTTTTAACTTATAACGATAGTCTTTGACTGTGGATGACTTTAAGTCACGACCTGCTAGATACTTCTCCAACACGTCCACCAACTTAGTTTCTGATAAATCTTTTTTACGCTTCTCTGCTATGGGATCAATGCCTGAATTAATCGAAGATAAAATGCTCTGAGCTTTTTTCTGTGCTTCTATAACGGCCACATCAGTAAACTTTCCAATCGTCACTCGTTGCATTGTTGAACCATTCCACTTCAATACAACAAAAGATTTATTTCCAGTGCTGCTTACTCTACAAGTTAGTTTTGGCACTTTGAGATCGTAATAATCGACACGCCCTTTTTCTGGAATGGGCAACTCTTTTATTCTGGCCTGCGTAAATTGAAACTTCCTATCCATATATCACCTCAAGCATGATTTTATGCCACAGGTCATGGCTGGGTCATGTTTTTATAGTGATTTCAAGTATATCTGAGTTATCTATAGAGATAAACATAAAGCATTAAATGTATTGATATATATAACTTTAAAGGCAAAAATAACCTATTTTATTAACCCTAGCAAAACCCTAGTCTTTTGAATTGAAAATCCCTGTGTCCCTGGTTCGATTCCAGGTCGAGCCACCAATAAAATTCAAGCCCCAGCATTATTTTAATGCTGGGGCTTTTTTTATTGTTGCGCCAAAAAATCAAAAATGCTCTAATCTCAAAAATATGTGACATGTACTCGCCTTCTTAAAAGAGACTTGATATAAAATTAATGGCAGTATTTTGATATAGGACACACAATGTCAGCGAGCTTGAGCGCTATAGTCGGCGCGGACATACATTATAAAGAAGCAGTCACGTCTCTAGGTAATAAACAAACCATCACATGTACAGAAGACATCTATTCAGACAAAGGAGTCAAGCTGGTAGCCAAAGGCGTGAAAATAGATAGTAAAGTCTATGCTAATCTTGTCAAACATAAGCTTCAGAAAGATTTTGATGAAAATATTACTATTGATGATGCAATAACCATCTCAACAGTAATATCAGATATTGCCGCGCTAGTTTTTTCTAGCCAAACCCTATCTAAACTCTCCGGCGATATGACGGAAGCTGTTTCGATAGAAGACATACTCTCAACCCATACTCTCCCTGATAATATTGCCCTTAAGCTAACCGCTGTAAAATCCGAGAGGCAGAACTTATATAATCACTCACTTATTGTCGTATATCTTGCTTATTACTTAGCAAGTAAATCAGAGCAGGCTGTAGAGACCATCACGACCACGCTATTAGCGGCTCTCTTCCATGACTTAGGCCTGATCCATCTCGAGCCGGCCTTATTTGAAGAGGGCAAAAAACTAACTCAGAATGAATATAAATACCTACATGTTCATGTCATTATTTCTGATTTATTACTGACAAATCATCCTGTTTATCAGTCCGGTGTCAGCAATGCCGTCCTTGAACACCATGAGAGATTAGATGGATCTGGTTACCCCTCAGGGAAGTCATCAGACTTAATCAGCGTTCCTGGGCAAATTCTTGCTATTGCTGTGGTCATGACAAGTAGATTTAATAATGAAGGTGAAGGTGAATGCGCACACGCTAAAGAGCTTTCAATGTTACTCACCCTGAACAGAAAAAAGCTCAACCCCGAATTTTATCAACCCTGGCAATGGCTATTTAACAATGAAGAGCCAGACAGTAAAGCAACTGAAAACTATAGTGATAGCGAACTTATTGCACAATCATTCCAACTAAATAAAATCCTCAAAGAATGGTTATCCATCCTCGAGCGTCTCCCCAGTTCCTATCTAATAGAGTTTATCGATAGTTATATAGGAGGTATCAATAACAACATTATAGAATCAGGAATGAATATCGATGACTCAGACTATCTGGCCTCAGTAATGGAGGAAGATAAGACAATGAGTATTTTTTTTCACCTCCATATGAAAGAACATACTTGGCAGCTACAAAACCTACTCGCAGAACTCAATCGCCGCCACCTTTTTCAAAGAACGCAGCAAGACACCCAAATTGGACCTTGGCTTAACTCTATCATTCAGTTTTCAAACATGAGCACAATTTAAAACGCTATGTAAGAAACGTAAGAACGTTACAAGCAGTGGCTCAATGTCCGTTTTGTCGACGCACCCTATAACGCCATTGACTTGGATCTGGTTTACGCCAGCTTGGTGTTGGTGAACGTGACAAACTAGTTTGTGCTTGCTCAGAATAAAATCCGGAAAGTCTATCTGATGTCTGTGTAGCCTGGCCTTTGGTAATTGGGCCACAAATTGATAGTTTTGTGTTCATTAGTCTCATCTCCACATCCCCATGTGATTAGATGTAAGCACGATGGAGGGGATAATACCAACGTCGCTTTAGCTGCACTTATATACCGCTCGCAAGTTGTTAATTAAATCAGCGGATCATCTATCAATTTAGCGTATAAAATTCACCAGGTCAACTATTCACATTACATCTCTTCATCCCTACAAAATCGCCATTAAGCCCTAGCTGTTGACGAGTAAGTTAGGATAAAATAGCATCGCTACTCTTAACCCAAATACAAAGGCTGGCCCAAGCATGCCAAACATTCTTCCTAGCTTAATTCAGGCGGTCAGTAACACCATCAATGACCATGCTGATGAAGTCGCAGAATTAGACCGTGCT
>JABGUA010000046.1 GCA_018646825.1 Piscirickettsiaceae bacterium | reverse complement strand
TTTCAAAATTTTTTAATAATGACTCTTTGGCACCAAGGGGCACCCCATTTCTTTTTAAAACATATTCAGATAATGTCATATTTTATTATTACTCTGTATTCAAATAGTGCATTTCTCTTCTTTGTAATCGTGTTCAAGAATGCCTTTTTCCTTTAAAGTTTTTGTTAATTTTTCCAATCAAATAAATGCTACCAAACCCATCATTCCGAAAATAAATCCTATTACCCCCAATCCTTCTACCATTGTCTCGTTTCAATTCACTTTTTATTACTCGGTTGTCACTAGTTGTCTATACCCAGATTTGTTCTTGTCAATTTACCTAACGCCACTTCATATTCCTAACCAAGCAAATAATGCCGTGCAGCCCATTAAATAAGCTCCCGGCATTGTTATTAAAACCTTATGTTTTCCTAAGCCAAGAAACACAAATAGAAGTGAGCCTAAAAGATTGACGCCAATTACTGGGTAAGCAACTATGGCAAATTGTGGGTTATAAGCTATGTAATTTAAAGTTGACGCACTTATGAAAAGAAAAATAGTGAATACATGCCAAGTAACTAGACTTAACGATTTAGTTAATGGCTCCATATCACTTTTGTTAATATTGTCCATGTATTTTATCTGCCCTACGATCCCGTGAAACAGCATTCCTACAAAGGAGATAAGTGCACCTATCATCAAAAACCAATAATCCATTTTTTTCCTCTCAATATGAATCATTAACGACTCAACGGTAACTGGCTAAATTTGGTTTCGTTTACTTATTAGTAGATTCTTCCATATTAACTACTGCCAAGAGTAAAAGTCCGGCAAAGATGCCTAAATTTTTGAAGAAATTTTGAGTCTCGTGCTTAACATCAACTCCTTCATAGAAATTCCAAAAATCATGTAAATTTAAATTAATTAATAGGGTCATCACTGCGAATCCAAGTGCACAGACCACTATTTTTTTATTTAATAACAAACTAATGCCTCCGACAACTTGAGCAACACCAGCAATTGCTAATAAAACGGGGGCCATTACCATATTATGGGTTTCCATAAGCGCCACATGGTAATCCCAAGATGTAAATTTTCCTATTCCAGGTGCAAGAAAGTACAACGCCATTATCACTCGACCAATATGCATTAGTATATTTTTCACTGTTTTACCCTTATTTTTATTATTTAATGGCTGGTTTGAATCTGCAGTCTTGCCTAGTTCATGATTGCTGACTAAGTACGAGTAGTGATTTCCTTTGTAATCATTATGCCCTGAAATAATCCCTTTCGAGGAATCCATTGACGTAATACAAGTGTTTTAATCAATATTAAGTTTCATCTTTGTTACTCAAAAGCTGTTACAAACAAAATCATTCGACCGTCACTGAATGAGTTCAACAGGGGGGGTTCTTTTACTTTCACTGTTAGAGTGACCACAAATAGACTTCATTTTCATTTCCGTAATGATATACCGTTTATAAAAAAGAATGTATCCCCTCTTTTCATTGAATACTTTTAATAATTATTAAATTCTTGACTATTTGGGTAGTTACCCAAATAAAGGTTTAATATGAACAACGATTTAGATAAAAAGTTAAATAGAGAAGCATTAGTAATATCCAAAGAATATTCAGGACATGTGGCAATCCCAACAATAGTTTTATCATTATTGGTGGTTTTAATTTACTCCACTGTTTTGTTTTTATTTGCAACCAAACACTTATCACCATTGTTAACTGTGTTTTTTCTTATAGGTATAACCTTTGCTTCTTACATGCCATTGCATGAAGCAGTGGATGGAAATATTAGTGGAAATAATTCAAAACTTAAATGGTTAGATAGGTTAATTGGTTATCTAATGGCGCCCATAATTGCTATACCATTTACCTCTCATCAAAAAGAACACTTTTCACATCATAAGAATACAAACAAAGATTATGATCCTGATGTTCATATACAAAACTTATTTAGGACTCCAAAGGATTTTTACAAATCAACAATTCAGATTATCAAGACACAGAACACCTTTGTAATGAATGGTGATACAAAAGCAGAAATTATTTTGAGTCTTGGTTGGAGAGTTTTTTTACAGGATTAATTAGTATCCCTGTGTTATTTTTTGGATGGTTTGGTGGTGCCTTTTTAACAATTTATCTCCTAAGTTATTTGCCGCATAAACCTTATAAAAATTCAGAAAGATGGAGAGACATAAATATACAGTTGTTTCCAATACAATGGTTTGAAAATTTTATATTTCAGCAAAATTTACATGCGATTCATCATCTATTTCCAAGAATACCCTTTTATAATTACAGAAAAGTGTTTGAAAAAATAGAACCAAGCATGAGAATAAAGAAGAACCCTATTGTGAGAATTTTTGACCATAAACCTCTTAAAAATATATGAAGACTAAAGAAAAAATAATTCAAGAAAGTTTGTCTCTTTTTAATGGCAACACCTTTGAGTTATCTACAACTAACTTAATTGCAAAAAAATCAGATGTTCTTGAGGGTTCTCTTTGGTATCACTTTAATTCAAAGAATGATTTGGTTTCAGTTCATACAGAACTATTTCTAGATTCTTTTAAAACACAACGAATTCATTCAGAAAGCAATGACCCAAAAGATTTAATACTAGGTCTGTTTAGTATTTACGAAGTTCTTTGGGATTATAGATATCTTATGCGGGATTCTTTTGAGCAATTTTCGAAAGATACTCCTAAACTGTATAAAAGATTAGTTGATATAAATTTAGAAATAGATGAGTGGGCAAAGAAAACAATAATTCATGCAAGAAATCTCGGAGTATTAATTCTTGATGATAATGATGTAGACAGTGTTGTAGAAATATCATTGATAATAGGAAGGCATTGGTTGGACTATTCTATGAAAAAATATCCATCTAAATCTAATCTATACCTAAGAAAGAAAGGTATTAATCTACTAATAAAAAGTCTCTATCCATATTTATCTGCAAATTCAAAAGCAATTATGGATTTGATCTACGAATCAAATTAATCTTGTAAGAAGATTATTAACCCCCCCTGTTGACCTATTCAACCGTTACTGACTTAGCCAGATTTCGAGGCTGATCTACGTCGGTCCCTTTTAGTAATGCCACGTGATAGGAGAGCATCTGTAATGGCAGGGTATAAATAATTGCTTCTAGGCTTTGAGGGACATGGGGCATGTCAATTACTGTGATGCCTGGCTCAGTGACAAACCCTGAATCACGATCTGCAAAGACGAATAGCTGCCCGCCGCGAGCGCGAACTTCATGTAAATTGGATTTTAGTTTTTCTAATAATTCATTATTTGGCGCAACAGTGACAACAGGCATATCCTCGTCAACCAATGCCAGAGGGCCATGCTTTAGCTCACCTGATGGATAAGCTTCGGCGTGGATATAGGATATTTCTTTTAGCTTTAGAGCACCCTCAAGTGCAATCGGATATTGCTCGCCGCGACCTAGAAATAATGCATGATGTTTGTTGGCAAATGATTCTGATACTGCTTTGATAACAGAGTTTAACGCTAACACCTGGTCACAGAGTCCTGGTAATCGATGCATATTTTGCACTAGCTTTTTTTCAGTCTTTGCGTCCAGACCCTTATGTTTTGCCAGTGATAAAGTCAGCAGTTGCATAGCCACTAACTGGGTAGTAAATGCTTTGGTGGACGCTACGCCAATCTCTGGGCCTGCCATGGTCATTAAGGAAATATTGGACTCACGAACCAATGAGCTATTGGCAACATTGCAGATAGCCAAAAACCCCAGGTAACCATTTTCTTTGGCTTTTCGCAGTGCGGCTAATGTATCGGCAGTCTCCCCAGATTGTGAGATTGTGACAAACAATGTCCCTTCGGGAACTGCGACCTGTCGGTAACGATATTCGCTGGCAACTTCAACTTGGCAAGGTACCCCGGCGTACTGCTCTAACCAATACTTGGCGACAAGACCGGAATGGAAGCTAGTACCACAGGCAATAATATGAATGGCGCTGGTTTTTTGAAATAACTCTTCGGCCTGGTAACCAAAAATTGCCTCGCGGATGTGGTCCTCAGCGATACGCCCAGCGAAGGTATTTGCGAGTACGGCAGGCTGCTCAAACATTTCTTTCTGCATAAAGTGGCGATACTCGCCTTTTTCTGCAACCTGGTCTTTTTCATGGAGCTCTTGCATGGGGCGATCAACGTTATTCCCAGCTACATCAAATATTTGATAAGTATCGTAGCTGAGATCAACTAAATCTCCCTCTTCGAGAAAGATAAAACGATCCGTTACTTGCCGTAAGGCCATTTGATCTGAGGCGATAAAGTTTTCATCAATACCAACACCAATAACTAATGGGCTACCACTGCGAGCAGCAATAATTCGGTTAGGCTCATCGTCAGTAATAACGCCTAGGGCATAGGCTCCATCCAGGCGCTGTATGGTTTTTTGGACAGCGCCACGCAGAGTTTTTTCTATTTTTAAATAATGGTTGACTAGATGGGCAATCACTTCGGTATCTGTGGCCGACAGAAAGGTATAACCTGCATTGACGAGTTCTAGGCGCAGCTCCTCGTGATTTTCAATAATGCCATTATGTACAACTGACACACCGTCGGATATATGAGGGTGAGAGTTTATGGTGCTTGGTTCACCGTGAGTGGCCCATCTTGTATGAGCAATTCCAGTATGGCCGGACACTGGGTTTTGTGCAGCGACGGCTTCCAGCTCCGCGACCTTGCCAAGACTTTTTCTGGTTTGTACGGTTTGATTGTCATCAATAATTGAGAGCCCAGCGGAATCATAGCCCCGATACTCCAAACGATGGAGCCCTTCAATCAGTATTTTATACACGTTTCTTTGAGTGGCTGCGCCAACAATTCCGCACATGGATTAGCTGTCCTTTTTAGTGGGCCGTTTCCAGCCCTCAATATTACGTTGCTTGATTCTACTGACAGCCAGCGCACTGGCGGAAACATCCTGTGTCAATGTAGAGCCCGCTGCGACAAAGCCCTGCTCACCGATTGTCACCGGGGCAATCAATGTGCTGTTGGACCCAATAAATGCACCGTCACCGATATCGGTTTTATGTTTGTTTACGCCGTCATAATTGCAGGTAATCGTGCCGGCACCTACGTTGACGTTTTCTCCTAATTCGGCATCGCCAACATAGCTTAGATGATTTATTTTACTGCCGTCGCCCACAATGGCATTTTTGGTTTCAACGAAGTTGCCAACTTTGCTGTTGTTTCCCAGCTTGGTGCCTGGGCGAATTCTAGCGAAGGGACCAAGGGTTGCGTGATCACCAACATAAGCAGATTCGATGACTGTGTGAGATTTGATCTCAACACCATCACCAATAACGGTATCGATAATATGGCAGTTTGGCCCAATGCGAACGCCGCAACCCAGACTGACGTCACCCTCAAAAATACAGTTCACATCGACAAAGTTATCTGTCCCTGCGCTGAGTTTGCCACGCTGATCAAATCTGTTTGGATCTGCCAAGGTAGTTCCTGAGAGCATTAGTGCTTCAGCGAGCTGTAGCTGGTGGGCCCGCTCTAACTGGCTTAATTGAATTCTATTATTCACGCCCTCTACCTCAGTTGCCGATGTGGGTTGAATGCTGGTGATGTTATAGCCATTGGCTCGAGCAAGGGCAATAAGATCGGTGAGATAATATTCTCCCTGAGCATTGTTATTGCCAATTTGTGGTAGCCATTCAATCAACTGGCTAGCCCCCAAGGCCAAAACACCGGTATTGATCTCGTTAATAGCAAGCTGCTCTGGGCTGGCATCTTTCTGTTCAATAATGGATTCAATCTCACCAGCCTGGTTGCGCACAATGCGCCCATAGCCCATAGGTTCACCGAGGTTGATGGTGAGTAAACTTATATTTTTTGCGCTGACGGCAGTTAACATCTTGCTGATAGTGTCTGGGCTTATGAGAGGCACATCACCATAGAGAATGAGAACCTTAGCGTCGGCGCGCAAATGAGGCACTGCCGTTTGTACCGCGTGAGCTGTGCCCAACTGTTCTGTTTGCTGCACAAAGATACTACCGCTGGATGCAGTGGCCTGCTGTACCTGCTCGGCACCATGTCCAGTAACCACAATCTTTTTACCATTGGCCACAGTATCCGCAGCCGCTAACACATGGGCCAGCATGGGCTGTCCGGCTAATTGATGCAGTACTTTAGGCAGGCCAGACTGCATGCGAGTGCCTTTGCCGGCGGCGAGAATAACAATATCCGTATTGGTCATGGGCGGTTTTTAAATGCTCCGATCTATGGCAATTAACATAAGTTGTGTGACTGGCCACGGTACTGTCAAATGAACAACAACACAAGTGCGAAAGGGGTTGGCCCCAAGCCGGAGGGCCCTTTCAGGCTATGGATTAGAGACAAAAAAAAGGGTGGCTAAGCCACCCTTTTACTTCGGCGACCCATTAGCCACCTAATTTCTTGCGTAATGTCTGAACCGTGCGAAGCTGAGCTGTTGATTCCGCTAACATAGCCGCGGCTTTGGAGTACTCTATTTCCCCTGACTGGTTAGCCAACGCGGTTTCAGCGTCTTTTACTGCTTCAGCGGCTGCGGCTTCATCAATATCATCTGCTCGCACTGCTGTATCAGCCAGTATTGAGATGGTATTTGGCTGCACTTCCAAGTAGCCACCCGACAGATAGTAAACTTCTTCTTCACCATTCTGTTTGACCAGACGAACCGGCCCAGGTCGCAAATCGCTCAGAAGCGGCGCATGTCCAGCTGTAATACCCAGTTCGCCAAGCGATCCAGTGGCAACAACCATCTCGACCAACCCGGAGAACAGGGATTCATCCGCACTTACGATGTCACAATGAACTGTTATAGCCATTTCTTTATTGCCTTTGCTTGCTGCAATTTATATGTTTTTCGCTTTTTCTACCGCTTCGTCGATAGAGCCAACCATGTAGAACGCCTGCTCTGGCAGCTCATCATACTGCCCGTCCAAAATACCTTGGAAACCAGCGATGGTGTCTTTGAGAGATACGTACTTACCTGGTGAGCCGGTGAAAATTTCAGCAACATGGAATGGCTGCGATAGAAAACGCTCAATCTTACGGGCACGTGCTACGGCCATTTTGTCTTCTTCTGAAAGCTCATCCATACCCAAAATCGCAATAATATCTTTCAGCTCTTT
>JABGUA010000116.1 GCA_018646825.1 Piscirickettsiaceae bacterium | reverse complement strand
TATGGAGTATATCTACAGCACCTATCTACTCGAACAAGCCCAAGCAGCAGGCGCTTTGATTGTGAATGATCCACAAAGCCTACGCGATGCCAATGAAAAGTTATTCACCGCTTGGTTTCCTGAATGTTGCCCAGAAACACTCGTCACCCGTCAAGGGACTTTGATTCGCGATTTTCATCAGACACATGGCGATATTATCCTCAAACCACTCGATGGTATGGGCGGTGCCTCTATTTTTAGAGTCAAACAAGGCGATCCCAACCTGAGTGTCATCATTGAAACCTTAACCGAACATGGCAAAAAATCAATTATGGCGCAACGCTATATTCCTGACATCGTTGATGGTGACAAGCGTATTTTAATGATCGATGGTGAACCTGTTCCTTTTGCTTTAGCACGCATTCCTGCTAAAGGTGAAACACGAGGTAATCTTGCAGCAGGGGGGCGGGCAGAGGGCCGCCCTTTAACTGAACGTGATTATTGGATTTGTCAGCAAGTTGGCCCTAAATTACGAGAAAAAGGGCTTATTTTCGTCGGACTTGATTTGATTGGTGATTACCTAACTGAGATCAATGTCACCAGCCCTACTTGTATTCGTGAATTAGATGACCAATTCAACCTGAATATCGCAGGTGATTTAATGGATGCTATAGAACGACATTTATGATGTACTTCCTTCGCTTTTTATTAATCAGTTTTTGCCTTTCTCTCATGGCTGCTTGTGATAGTGATCCAGGTGCGCGGCAGGCTAAATTTTATGCTTTTGGCACAGAGATCGATGTCAGCCTTTATGGTGTCTCAGAGGAAACTGCAAATAGTACTATTGCCGCATTGGAAGCCAGTTTTTCTGATGTTGATGATACTTGGCATGCTTGGCGGCCGAGCACTTTAACTGACATCAACCAAGCCATATCTAACAGTACCCCTATCATTGTTTCCAGCGATGTCGCTGAGCTGATTGCATTAGCAAAAATACTAGCCCATAGCAGCGAACATTTATTTAACCCTGCAGCTGGCGAGCTCTTTGAGTTATGGGGTTTTTATCAAGATGATTGGTTTACTTCTCGCCCTCCGCCCACGTTGAACCAAATTAATGACTGGTTACTGAAAGCGCCTACTATGGAAGCTATTAAATTCGACAATGGTCACTTAACGAGCGATAACAATGCCGTTAAATTGGGCTTTGGTGGTTTTGCCAAAGGCTTTGCCGTTGATCAAGCTATTATGGCACTACAAAACCAGAGCATTCAAAATGCCTTGGTGAATATTGGGGGTGATTTACGTGCCATTGGGCAGCATGGTGGACGACCTTGGGTTATTGGTGTCCGTCATCCAAGGCAAGATGGCATGTTGGCAACAATAGCAATTCAAGGCGATGAAAGTGTCTTCACCTCGGGAGACTATGAGCGCTTCTTCGAATATCAAGGACAACGTTATCCCCACATCCTCGATCCTCGCAGCGGCTGGCCAGCTAATCAGGCCACGTCAGTTACTGTGTTACACGACAATGCTGCTATAGCAGATGCTGCTGCAACTGCCTTATTTGTTGCTGGAAAAGACTGGCCACGTATTGCCATAGCGATGGGTATTAAGCATGTTATGCTAGTACGGCCTGATGGTGAAACAGAAATCAGCCCCGATATGCTTGAACGTGTTGCCTTTATCAACCATGATGCTCCCGCGATTGTAAGACCACTCGATTTGCCTTAAATTTATGGAAAATACTGCACCTACAGCGCGACTCAATTTCACCCTTTTCTTTTCGGTGATAGTCCATTTGGTTTTTTTACTTGGTGTCGGTTTTAGCGTGTCATCACCGCCCAATAACCCGCCCTTAACGAGCCTCGATATCACACTCGTTAAGCAGCAAACAGAAATAGTCCCAGAAGATGCAGATTTTCTTGCACAAGCCAATAATGAAGGTGGCGGCGAAGGCGATAAAAAAGCGCCTGATCCAACACCAAACCAAAATAACGCAGATCCCATAACATCCGAGGCATCAAAGACTCCGCCAACACCGCCGCCACAACCCATTGTAAAACCGACGCCGCCAGCACCAATTGAGAAATCAACTAAGGTCATCACACAGGCTAAGGCTGAACGACAGATTCAAACTACCAAGGAACTCAATCCTGACGTTAAACCTATTACTGAGGTCGTTCCACCAGCTCGGCCTCAACTAAAAGCTAGCGACCTGATTTCACAAGTGAAAAATGAGATCAAAATGCTTGAACAACAATTAGATATATCGGCAAAAGCATTGAGTAAAAAGCCCAGAAAAAGATATTTATCAAGTCGTACAAAACAATATGTTGCTGCAGCTTATCATGAAGCATGGCGTAAGAAAGTGGAACGTATCGGCAACTTAAACTATCCCCAGGAAGCAAAGCGCCAAAGATTAAATGGTAGCTTAATGTTATCTGTCGATATCAACCCTGATGGCAGTGTACCTGTCGATGGTATCGTCATTTCACGATCATCTGGCCATGAAATTCTGGACAAGGCAGCCATTAAGATTGTCCGCTTAGGTGCACCTTATGCCCCTATCCCGGAGAATGTACTACAAGATTATGATGTTATTACTATTATTCGGACTTGGAAATTTGAAACTGATCGCGGTCTGCAAGCTCGTTAATTGTAGCCACCTTCAGCCCTAATAAAAAGCCGCGAAAAAACGCGGCTTTTTATTATGTTAGCTTATGATTTTATTACGCTTTTTTAGCTTTTCTTCTCATACCTGCAAAGCCCATTAACGCGCTACCAAACAACCAAACTGCTGCAGGAACAGGGACTGCAGTCAAGTTCATATTCAAATCCCAATGCTTATAGCCATTATTGTTTGCAAATAATTGCTGTGTCCGCGCTTGATCGCTGAATACATCAACCCATGTTGAGCCACCAAATGCTAAATTCTTATCATTTGCACCGGTACCAATTTGTAACACTGGACCTTGGCCTAACATCACCATACCTAAATAATACGTTACTGCACTGATGGTAATCGTTGAACCAGATTTAATATTGGCGTAGTAATACCATTCATCCAGCACAGGACCGCCAGCTGTTTTGTTTATTGCATACGTATCTTGACGATCATCGACCCAGATATTGATAGTTGCATCACGCTCGAACCTATTGGTTGCTGTTGCCATTAAATGGGCTGTTCCGTCATCGTATTCTGTCAACATACTGCCCGAGTTAAAACTATGACGCTTTTCATTTTCTGATCCGCCCAAACCATTGGTCCATAAACCATGATCATCACCAATTTCTTGTGCATCCGTTACAGCCCATTTTTGTGTCTCACTCGCAGCTAAAGTGACATGTGAAAAAGCTAAACTGAATGCAAGAAATGCAAATGACATTATTTTTTTATACATGAGACGCTCCAACACTGGGTTATTTACTGCGGATTGTAACTAAAGTGTGACGCAGTTCACAATTGTACATTGGTACTAAGTAAAGCATAGCCCTGTTGCGCCTTGCTGATATCGTTTACTTGTATAGCCAGTATGGATTTTAGATGAGTCGCTAACAGCTGTAACTGATTTAAATCGCCTGCTTTCAACTCAAGCTCTATCTCATGAATGGTGCTTACCTTATTCTCTCCGTAAATTGTCCCTTGGTCGTATGCAAACTCGATTTCTGTGTGATCTTGAATTGTTAAAACAATTATCTGTCGGATAAAATCAGTCGTAAATACCGAACTCACTTTTGGCCAAATAGCTTTGTTTTCAATTAACCTTTTTAAGGGGGTTGCTTTGAGTGATTCCAGGTCGAAGTCTTTTGTTGGCAATACTTGTTCCCATTCCTGACGTTGATGTAATCCATTTTTAACATGGCCCGTCTCTTTTACCGTTTGACACCATTGATTACCATCAAATCTCATCCTTAAGCCAACACCATGTTTGATCAACGTTAAACCTGGTGTATCAAAATAGGTGCTGATCAATCTTTCTCGTTTAATCTCAGATTGCTGATAACCTGGGAATGCAATGGTGTTTAAATCGAGTTCACAGCCCAAAACAGATAGTTTTATCTCTTGTTCTAATACCATCTTTTAGCTGAGTAATGGTTTTAGGTAGTGACCTGTGTGCGATGCCTTATTTTCAGCAACTTCTCCCGGCGTACCTGTAGCCACGATCATGCCTCCCCCTGAGCCGCCTTCTG
>JABGUA010000061.1 GCA_018646825.1 Piscirickettsiaceae bacterium | reverse complement strand
TCACGGGTTCCATTCACAGGAAGGACTTGAGATGCAGCATCAATACGACCATTCAGCTGAAAACGCTTGTCTAACCAGTCTGCAATAGCCCGTCTTAATTCAATGGTGCCAGCAGTTGTTGGATAATGAGATAAGCCATTTAAGTTTTCAATGACCGCATTGGTAATAAAGCCAGGCGTGGGGTGTTTCGGCTCACCAATAGATAAGGCGATATGCGTTAATTCGATAGGGGGCATTAACCCTGCTTTTAAAGCGGCCAGTTTTTCAAACGGATAAGGATATAACTGGCTTAAATCAGGATTCATAAATCGTCATTAATACAAAATAAAGTAGGCCATTATAACGGGTTATCAATAACTCGTGGTATAAGGTTAGCCCATGATGATTAGAATGAACTCTGAAAATAATCTTGCGATAGCCTGTTTACTTTTTTCTGCCAGCTTATGGGGGCTTATCTGGTATCCACTGCGGCTATTAAATGATGCTGGGCTATCTGGTATCTGGAGTTCGCTAGTAATGTATCTTGCTGCTGCCGCCTTGACACTCCCTCTCTTATTTAAACGCCAGTCAAGTCAAAAAATAGATAATAAAGGGGCTTTGCTGGGACTAGCAATGGCAGCGGGTGTGACGAACGTTGCCTTCGTTGTAGCACTGATTGAAGGTGAGATTATGCGGGTGATGTTGTTATTTTATTTATCACCCTTGTGGACCGTATTATTTGGCCGTTGGTGGTTAAAGGAAAAGTTGTCTAGCCGGGCAGTCCTTTTCTTTTGTATTGCCATGTTAGGGTCTGTGGTTATGTTGTGGAACCCAGAGGTTGGCAAGCCATGGCCTCGGGGATTATCAGACTGGCTTGCGCTATTAGCTGGCATCGCTTTTTCAATTAATAATGTATTGGCTAGAAAGTTATCGGGACATTCGATGGCGGTCAAAACAGCGGTAACTTGGTGGGGTGTGGTGTTTGTTGCAACGGTGATTATAGTAATAGCACAATCACCATTACCAAACGTGTCTGCGATCACTTGGTTGGGTGCCGGGTTACTAGGGTGGTTAGGCATTGTTGCAATGACTGTAGCGGTCTTATATGGCTTAGCAAGAATGCCGGTCTATCGTTCGTCTGTCATTATGCTGTTTGAACTAATTGTGGCAGCCATAGCAGCCTGGTTATTAACGGATGAAGCGATGACAGGACAAGAATGGATTGGTGGAGGGATGATATTATTAGCTGCTTACGGGGTAGCAATGATTAAAGTCCCCAAAGAAAATTAAATTTAGAATAGTTCAGAGGAATATAACGATGATTAAATCGATCGCCCATACGAGTTTTTTAGTCGCTGACGTAAAGCAGTCTTTGGTGTTTTATTGTGATGTTTTACAAATGCATTTAAATGAAACCCGACCTGACTTTGCTTTTGATGGAGCGTGGATTGATATTAGTGACAGCGGACAACAAATTCATTTAATGCAATTACCTAACCCTGACTCTGTAGAAGGTCGACCAGAACATGGGGGAAGAGATAAGCATGTGGCACTGGTGGTGGAGGACATTGCAAAGTTGGAACAAAGGCTAATAAATGCAGATGTTATGTTCACTAAAAGTAAATCTGGCAGAGCTGCCTTTTTCTGCCGCGATCCAGATGGTAACGCGCTTGAATTTGCAGAAGACTTCACCCCAAAACTGTAAGTTTTTGAACGATCAATGACTTACAAACTTACACACATTTTCTGTGGATAACTTTGTGTATAAAGTTAATAAAAAGAGCTAAGTCATTATTTTGTAATGTAAGGTCTCAGATTGGTTAAAAAACAAACAGATTAAATACTTGTTTAAAATCAAAGGTTTAAAATTGTTTTTAATGCTATCAAGGACTTAACACGCTTTATTCTTATGCAGGTAGAACTGTAAGATGCAGAGGTGAATAACTTTTCAGCAATTTACGTAATGTCCGTAAAAGAGATGTCTTATTTTTCACTTTGTAAAGCATTTTTTTTATAAAATATAAACTTATACTAAATGAAGAGGTTGGAGAACTAACTTACTAACGTTTCGATCAGCTTATAGTGGTTATTTAACCGTTTTTAAGTAGTCAATGACTAACATTTCTAGTAATTGTTGGACGCTGGTGTCATCTTCAATAGCACGAATTTTCAATTGTTTTAAGACTGATTGTTCTAACCTTAGCGATGTGTTTTTTCTAATAGGACTCGCTTTTTTTTCTTTTTCTATGCTTGATTTCTTTGCACGTGATTTCTTGTTTTTTTTAACACCATCAGCCATTTTTTTTGTATCTCCACGTTTATCAATACGTCAATATATTAGGAAAAATTGCGCTGTATTTTGAACCAAATACGTGGCGAAAAGAGTAATTACAGTGCTTTCTTCAATTTTTTTATTTTTTTCACATGTTTTAAAATTTTTGATTTTCTTGCTTTGATTTCTTTCTTAACCATTTTTTTATTAGCCATACCTTATGTTTCCTTATTTATGAACAGTACGAGTTAGTTTATTAAGCAAGGATGTCATATACTTATATGACGTTTTGACTTAATGACGTCACAACTATTTTATTGACTAATGACGTCATTTGTCAATCTCATAAGAGATGAAATAAGCTATAATAATTATCTAGAAAAAGCGGCTTCAATGAAACCAATATCGGCAGCATCATGCTCTGGTGTAGCAGCTAAGCGTTTATTTTCTAGGCCAACAAAATCAAATAAATTTGTGTCAGCAAGTTGTGAGGGCGCAATATTCTGTAAACCCTTAAAAATAATGTCAGAACGTCCGGGGTATTGTTTATCCCAGGATTGCAACATCTCTTTGATTACTTGTCTTTGAAGGTTATCTTGTGAACCACAAAGGTTACAAGGAATGATGGGGAACTGCTGAAAGTCAGCATAACGTGCAATATCAGACTCTTTGCAATAACTAAGAGGCCGAATCAAAATGTTCGTTTTATCATCACTGAGTAATTTAGGCGGCATAGCCTTTAGTTTACCGCCATAAAACAGGTTTAAAAAAGCAGTCTGAATAATATCATCACGATGATGACCCAATGCAATTTTTGTGATGCCATTTTGCCGAGCCCAACCGTAGAGTGACCCTCGGCGGAGACGTGAGCATATGCCACACGTTGTTTTACCCTCAGGGACGACTTCTTTTACAATGCTATAGGTATCTTTTTCGATAATATGGAAAGGAACATCAAGTTCAGTAAGATATTGAGGTAAAACATGATCTGGAAAACCAGGTTGTTTTTGGTCTAGATTGACAGCGATAAGCTCGAAGTTAATGGGTGCATGCTTTTGCAAATTCATCAAAATATCGAGTAAGGTATAACTGTCTTTGCCACCTGACAAGCAGACCATGATTTTATCACCGTCTTGAATCATATCGTAATCAGCAATAGCTTGGCCGACATGACGACGTAACCGTTTTTTTAGCTTATTAAATTCCAGTTTCTGCTTTACGCGTGAGTCTGACATTAGATTAGACCTGCAAAAGGTTGTACTGTGACCAGGCTGTTAGCAGGTAAACCGTCACACTGTTCATCTAGTAAGATAAAGCAATTCGCTGCGCTCATGGAGCGCAAAATCCCCGATCCTTGACCGCCCGTTGTAGCGACTTGGGTGATACCACGAGCATCAGTAGATAAGATGCCACGTTGGTACTCAAATCGGCCCGGGCGCTTACGGATTGGATCAGTGCAAGTTACTTGTAGTGTGAGTGGTTCAGGGTTAGCTTCTCCCATTAATTCCCGCAGTGCAGGCGTCACAAATTGATAGAAAGTCACCATTACTGAAACGGGGTTTCCTGGTAGACCAAAAAACAAGGCATCGTTAATCTGACCAAAAGCAAGAGGTCGGCCCGGGCGCATAGCAATTTTCCAGAAATCAACTTGACCTAATTCTGCTAACATTTCTTTTACATAGTCAGCATCACCGACAGAAACGCCACCAGAAGTAATGACGACATCAGCCTGAGCAGAGGCATCAATGAGCGCCTGACGCAGGATATCTTTATTATCTGGGACAACACCCATATCAAGGATATCTACATCTAAACGTTTTAACATACCGTATAAAGTATAACGGTTACTGTCATAAATCTGACCGGATTCAAGTGTTTCTCCGATAGACTTTAATTCGTCACCCGTCGAGAAAAAAGCGACGCGAAGCTGACGTTTGACGTTAACTTCTGCGATGCCTAATGACGCGATGAGTCCTAAATCAGAAGGCACTAATCGACGACCTGCAGATAACACGACATCACCTGTTTTTAAATCTTCACCGGCATAGCGTACGTGCTCACCTTTTGGGTGTGTACGATGAATTATGATTTCGTCACCTTGCACTTCAACGACTTCTTGCATTGCAATCGTATCGCACTCAGATGGCACGACGGCACCGGTCATAATGCGAATACATTCGCCGGCTTTAATCTGACCGAGATAAGGCTGCCCAGCGTATGCAGTACCGACTTGCTTCAGCGTGGTTAACCCATTGGCCAGATCGTTGCTGCTAATCGCATAGCCATCCATAGCGGAGTTATTATGGGCGGGCACATGGATGGGGGAGATAATATCTTGATGCAAAATACGATTTAATGCATCGCGAATCGGGCAGCGTTGCCATGCATTTAATGGCGACACTAATGCTGCAATACGATCTCTAGCAGCACTGATACTGAGACGGTTTTTATCTTCAGGATCAGCACAACTTGGTTCAGGATTAAATTCAGCCATAGTTTATCGTGTCCAGTGGGTAATAAAATCAGCAACATAATTTGCGATAGCATCAATGTCGTTAATATCTAGCTGATCAAGTTTACGGTTTAATGACAGTGTTTCATCACTCGCGATAGCGATGATATTGTCATCGTGTTCATAAATGAAGGGTTTACCTACAGTTGGGCGATGCAATTCAATCTTATAAAAAGATTCATGCTTAAAACCTTCGACTAAGATGATATCGAGTGTTGATGTGTCTAAACGAGGAATTAAATCGGCCAATTGTGGGGTCTGATCAGTATTGGCGCTCGTTTGCATTAATGCCATTAAACGGCTGGAAGCGACCAAGGTTTGCTGGGAGCCGGCCTCTCGAATTTCATAACTATCTTTGCCGGGTGTATCAATATCAAAAAGATGATGGGCGTGTTTAATAACAGCAACTTTAATCCCCTTATTATTTAAGACTGGGATTAATTGACGCAATAATGTTGTTTTACCTGTGCCGCTATAAGCTGAAAAGCCTAATACGGGGATATCAGACTCAATCTTTGCATGATGAGTTGCAAGATCTTCTGGCCGGTTAAAGTTGATAAAACTATCGGCTTGATCAGAAAAGTCGACAGCGACGGTATTGTGTTGGGCAAACCATAAGTCAATTTTACGCTCACCTTGTTCAAGGTAATTTTCTAAGTGCTCTGCTAAACGGCGAGGGATTAAGCAAAAGACAGGTTGTAAACGATCACCATCGTGCGCAACAGCGATATCTGCTTGATTAGCTAACAATGTTTCCATCAAACGTTGACGAAGTTGAGGAGAAAGTTGGGGTGAATCACAAGGGCAAGTAAGGATGAAATCTGTCTCACAAGATTGCATTGCACTGAGCATACCAGCTAAAGGACCACAAAAATTAGTTAAAGTATCTTCGATGATAGGGTATCTATATTCATGATATTGTTCTGTATTACGATTTGCATTAATGATAATTGTGTCAACCTGCGGCTTTAGAAGCATGATAATATGCGAAATTAATGGCCGTTGGCGATAAGGAATAAGTCCTTTATCTTGGCCACCCATTCGACGGCCTTGACCGCCGGCTAAAATGACGCCAGTTACTGTAGAGAGTGATGATGTATTCATTATATTTATAGTGTTATTTGTTTAATGAAATATTAACGTTAGGGGAAGTGCATGCCAAAAGTATTAATAACGATGCTCATTATACTGCTAAATAGTGCCATTGCATGTGCCGATGTCCCCAGAATCGTTGTACTAGGGCTTTTTAACGATGTAGCAGTCTTAGAAATCAATAAAGAACAGCATATTTTAAGAGCAGGGGGGAAGAGCCCCGAAGGCGTTACACTGGTGTTTGCCGATAGCAAATTTGCCGTACTTGAAGTCGAGGGCGTCCAAGAAAAATACTTTTTAGGGTCTCAAATTGGCAGTTTGTACGAACCACCGCCGGAGCTACCCGGTGTTAGTCTTTGGCCGACACGTGGCCTATATAATTCCGGGCAGTATTAATGGCTACAGTGTTGATTTTCTTGTCGATACAGGCGCATCTGCTATAGCACTGAATGCCTTTACAGCGAAACGACTTGGCCTTGAGTATCTCGATGGAGAAGAAGTCGCGGTTAAAACAGCAGCCAGTATTGAAAAAGCTTACCGAATTAACTTAGATGAAGTGCAAGTCGGCCAAATTAAACTGTATAACGTGTCAGCTTTGGTAATTGATGGGCCTGAGCCTGCGAGAACATTATTAGGAATGAGCTTTCTAGGGCAGTTAGATATTGAAAGCAGTGGTGAAAGAATGGATTTAAAGCAGAAGTTTTAAGCTCGCACGTCAATATTGCTACCAATGCTGTTATCAATTTGCGGGATGGCCTGAATAAGCGCTAAAGCGGCGGCTCCTTGGGCTTCAATTTGTTGATTGGCCAATTTTATGTCGCCACATTTATATCACTGGCTGTTTTTGAGGCTGAGAATAAAGACGAGAGCTCAGCTGTATGATTAATACTCATCAATGGCTTCCTAATGGTGGAGATATCACTATAAAGAAAAACCGAGGGTCAAATTGCTAAGCAAGTCACAACGCAACAAATAAAAAAGCCTTATTCAAGTGAATAAGGCTTTTTTCATGATGTCAGAGTCGCATTTTTGCTTTAGTCAAAACCTTTACTAATTAAAGCGTACGCTGAATGATTATGGATTGATTCAAAATTCTCTGATTCTACGATGTAGGCATTTATACGGTCATCATCATTGAGTCTGGCTGCAATATCACGAACGATATCCTCAACGAATTTAGGATTATCGTAGGCACGCTCAGTGACGTATTTCTCATCAGGTCGTTTTAATAGGCCGAAAATTTCACAAGAAGCTTCTTCTTCAACAAGGTCAATTAGATCTTCAATCCAAACGAAGCTATCAACACGAACCGTTAATGTGACATGAGAGCGTTGGTTATGTGCACCGTAATCAGAGATGTTTTTAGAGCAAGGACATAAGCTAGTCACAGGAACGACGACTTTCACAGTGATACTCGTGTCTTCTCCGGTAATTTCACCAATAAAGCTCGCTTGATAATCCATCAAACTTTTCACTTTACTAATCGGCGCTTCTTTATTCACAAAATAAGGAAAGTCCATTTCGATATAGCCAGATTCAGCCTGAAGACGCTCTGTCATTTCACTCAACATGTTACGGAATGATTTAACTGTTATTTCACGTTCATGTTGATTTAATATCTCAACAAAACGTGACATGTGCGTGCCTTTAAATTGATGCGGTAAATTCACATACATATTAAAGTTAGCAATGGTATTTTGTTCACCCGTACTGCGGTCACTGACCCTAATCGGGTGCTGAATATCTTTAATACCGACTTTATCAATTGCAATATGACGCTTATCAGCGATGTTTTGCACATCTTCTATCTCGTCGCAGCAATCAGGTTTTTTGTCAGTTGTCATGTTTTAATCCTCAGTATATCTTACGCAAGCGCGCTCAGTTTCCCACAGTGTGACTGCGGAGACGCGTGCTGTCTCGATATTTAATGTACTACTTAAATGGTGGTAAAAGTATTGGGCAATATTTTCCGCAGTAGGGTTCCGTACATCAAATGGTGGAATATCATTTAAGTAACGGTGATCTAACGTTTTAGCCAATGTACGGGTTGCTGTTTTAATGGTTTTAAAGTCCATGCCCATTTCATGCTTATTGAGCGCCGTGGCGGTGACTTCTACTTCAACCTTCCAATTATGTCCATGCATGCGACTACAATCACCAGGGTAATTACGCAAGGTGTGAGCAGAGGCAAAATCAGCTAAGATTTTTAAGGTATAGCTTGGCTTCATGAGTTTTTTCTATAAAAAGGTCGTAATCAATCAACTATTATGCCGGAAAATGCTGTTTTACGGTATTAATTATCCCTTCAGATGATAAGCCACAGTCCGCTAACATCTGATGATGTACGCCATGATCAAGGAAATTATCAGGCAACCCAAGTATTTTTATAGGCGTTGTCGCACCGGCAGATAATAAGTATTCTGCGACACCACTACCTGCACCGCCGAGGACTGTATTTTCTTCAATCGTGATAATAAGTCCATAATTAGCAGCAATAATGTCCAGTAGCTGGGTATCAAGCGGCTTAATAAAGCGCATATTAACGACAGTAGCATCGAGCGTTTCTCCTGCTGCCATCGCAGCTTGCACCATACTGCCAAAGGCCAAAATAGCCACGGTAGACCCTTCGCGCTTAACCTCTGCTTTGGCAATATCAATTGGTGTTAAAGCCGTTTCTATTTCCACACCGGGTCCAGTTCCCCGAGGGTAACGAACAGCACTCGGGCCATTATGAAGATAGCCTGTCGTTAACATTTGGCGACATTCATTTTCATCGGCAGGGGCCATGATGAGCATATTAGGCACACAGCGTAAATAGCTTAAGTCGAAGCTGCCGGCATGGGTTGCACCATCAGCACCAACTAAGCCACTACGATCAATGGCGAACAAGACAGGTAAATTTTGTAAAGCTACATCGTGAATGAGCTGATCATAAGCACGTTGTAAAAAAGTCGAGTAAATGGCAACAACGGGTCTTTTACCTTCACTGGCAATCCCCGCAGCCATAGTTACTGCGTGTTGTTCTGCAATGCCAACATCAAAATAACGTTCTGGGAATTGCTCAGAAAAACGGCCTAATCCAGAGCCATCACACATGGCTGGCGTAATCGCAATCAAATCGTCAGATTTAGCAGCCATGTCACACAGCCAATCACCAAAAACATGGGTATAACTTGGGCCTGAGCTTTTGCTGTTAGCAGGACTAACACCATGATATTTATTGGGATGTTGTTCGGCAGGTTGATAACCTTTACCTTTTTTAGTCACGATATGAAGAAACTGCGGGCCTTTACGCTCACGCAAATTACTTAATGTGGACAGTAGGGTATCTAAGTCATGACCATCAATCGGGCCAATATAATTAAAACCCATTTCTTCGAATAAAGTACCCGGGATGACCATCCCTTTCATATGTTCTTCAGCACGGCGGGCAAACTCCCATGCTGATGGCAACTTTTCTAATACCTTTTTACTACCTTCGCGGGCAGAAGTATAAAAATTACCTGATAACATACGAGCCAGATAATTTGACATACCACCGACGTTTTTAGAAATAGACATTTCATTGTCGTTTAAGACGACCAGCAAATTCGCGTTTAAATCACCCGCATGAGCAAGGGCTTCATAAGCTTGGCCAGCAGTCAAAGCGCCATCACCAATAATCGCCACACTGTGACGTTGACTATTTTGCACTTGTGCAGCCAAAGCCATACCTAATGCGGCGCTAATGGAAGTGCTAGAATGACCGACGCCAAAGGTATCGTATGTGCTTTCACTGCGTTTGGGAAAACCAGATAAGCCACCAGGTTGACGCATTGTATGCATCTGGTCACGTCGTCCGGTAATAATTTTATGGGCATAGCTTTGATGACCGACATCCCACACAAATCGGTCTTCAGGCGTATTAAATACGTAATGAAGTGCTAAAGTCAGCTCAACAACACCCAAGTTTGATGAAATATGACCGCCCGTTTGTTGGACACTATCGACAATTAACGCCCTAATTTCAGTCGCAAGTTGCGGCAATTGGCTTTTATCCAATTGACGCAAATCTTCAGGGCTATCAATCTGTGAAAGTAAAGTGGTCATGGTCTATTATTATCAGTGTTGTCGTTGAACAACGAAGTGAGCTAAAGCGGCTAATGCCCGTGTATCGTAGGGCAAATCAGCCAAAATAGCCAAAGAATGTTCAATTAAGTCACTGGCTTTTTGTTGTGCCGGCGCTAAACCCATCAGGGACGGATAGGTCGGTTTGTTAAGTGCAATATCGGCACCTTGTGTCTTGCCTAACGTATCGGTATTTGCGACAACATCTAGGACATCATCTTGTACTTGGAAAGCGAGACCAATAGCTAAAGCATATTCAGATAACGGATTGAGAATTTGTTTAGGGGTGTCTGGAGAAGAGAGCGCACCCAATAGGACGCTGGCTTGTATTAACGCCCCTGTTTTTAACTCATGCATGATTTGTAATGAATTTAAGTCGAGTTGGCGACCAACAGATTCGAGATCGACAGCTTGTCCGCCAGCCATAC
>JABGUA010000071.1 GCA_018646825.1 Piscirickettsiaceae bacterium | reverse complement strand
TTTATTTCGCATACGGATGACTGTGAACAAAGTTTAGTCCGTTTTTTTTTGCAAGGCCCAACTGATGTCTGATGTCTTTAAACCTGAAAAATTATCGGTGGCACGCTCATTTGGGCAATCTGCACTGCATTATGATGACGTGGCCGTTTTGCAAAAACAGACCGGGGATGAACTACTCGATAGGTTGTCTTTAGTCACGTTAAGTCCAAAACGTATTTTAGACTTAGGGGCTGGCACTGGTCGGAATGTGGTTGCGTTGACGACACGTTATCCTGATGCGGAGGTCATTGGACTTGATATTGCACCGACGATGTTGCAGCAAGCACAAAAGACATACCGTCGTTCTCAGGGGTTGAAGCGATGGTTACCTAAACAAAAGAAACCTGTTTTTATTGCAGGTGATGCTGAGCATCTACCTTTAGCAGACAACAGTGTGGATTTAGTATTTGCAAACTTGGCATTACAGTGGTGTGATTTAGCAGCCAGTTTTGCTGAGATTGAACGTGTATTGCAGCCTGATGGTTTATTGATGTTTACGACTTTAGGCCCTGATACTTTGCATGAATTACGTGCGGCTTGGGCGAGTGTGGATAATTATCCGCATGTGAATGTGTTTTACGATATGCACGATGTAGGGGAGGCGATGTTGAATGCGCGTTTGGCTGAACCCGTTTTAGATATGGATCGTTATGTGCTGACGTATCAAGATGCGTTGGCGATGATGCGAGACTTGAAAGTGTTAGGTGCGAGTAATGTGGCGCAAGGTCGTCGTCGTGGTTTAACAGGTAAAAAAGCATTAGCGCAAGTGACAGCAGCTTATGAACCATTCAGGGAACAAGGCCTTTTACCAGCAAGTTATGAAGTTATTTTTGGTCATGCCTGGGCTGGTGTGCCGGCATCACAGATACAACAGGGTGATGGCAGTGTGTCTATTCCACTCAGCGAATTAACAGGGTTAAGCCGATGACAGATTTGTTTGTCACAGGAACGGATACGGATGTTGGTAAAACGCGGATTAGTGTTGCACTTATAAGTCTGTTGGCTGAAGTTGGGCATCAGGTTGCTGGAATGAAGCCAATCGCCAGTGGTTGTGAGGTTACGGCACAAGGGCTACGAAATCATGATGCCGTTCAGTTAAGCCAACAAGCTACAATTAAGCTGCCTTATGATTTGATTAATCCCTATGCCTTCGAGCCTGCGATTGCACCGCATATTGCGGCTGAGCAGGTGGGTGTTCAGATCAAAATTGATGTTATCCAGCAGCATTTTGAACAGATTAAGCAGCAAGCAGACAGCGTTGTGGTTGAAGGGGCTGGCGGCTGGTTGGTTCCAATTAATCAGACCTTGATGCTGGCTGATATTGCTGTGAGATTAGATTTACCTGTGGTGTTGGTTGTCGGGATCAGGCTCGGTTGTATTAATCATGCTTTATTAACCGTCGAATCGATTAAGCAGCGTGGTTTATCACTCTATGGCTGGGTAGCGAATCATGTCGTAGACTGCGCCGAGTCTGCAGCTATTATTGCGACATTAAAAACAGCGATATCATCGCCTTGTCTGGGCGTTGTTCCTGTTTTAGCAGAGAAAGAAGCAATTACAACAATCAGGTTGTTAGCTTAATTGCTCAAGTTTGTAGGAAAGTAATGCGGTAAATCCGTTTCATGCCAAGGTGAAACCTTTGGCATGATGCCATTGAACAAGTTTGATGCAATAAACTTATCGAGCCAAGCTTGAATATAGGGATAAGGTGCAGCGTTAAACCACGCTTTATCAACCGATGCGAATTGTCGGATGAAAGGTAATATGGCCATATCGGCGAGACTTGGGTCTTTACCGACAAGATGAGTGTTATTAGCCAGTTTTTGTTCAAGTATGGATAGGGTTAGTTCTCCCTGTTGCCGGTAATACAATTCAGTTTGTTCTGGGTGACGGTCAGCATATTTGTATTTATCTAACCATTGTTTAAACGGTCCATCATTGTGTTGTATTAGTTGCAATGTGGCTTTATGTTGTTCTGGCGTTAAATTAAGCCAGTTAACAGTATTAGCTTGCTGTAATGCCCAATGCATTATGTCGAGGCTTTCGTCGAGGATGTTACCGTTTTCTGTGATCAATACAGGCACTGTGCCTTTAGGTGAGACAGAGAGCAAATGTGCTGGTTTATTTTTTAATACAATTTCACGGAGTTCGACTTGGATACCGCTAGCCATAATGGCTAAGCGTGCACGCATGGCATAAGGGCAGCGTCTAAAGCTGTATAAAATAGGATGGGACACGTTATTTTAGCGTTTAAGCCCGGTTGAGATCGTTGTTAGCGCGCAGTTCTTCCGCTTGTCTAAATAAGATATGTTTGATCAGTAAATCACGATCTTGTTCGTTCATTTTTGTGAAGGCAAGACGTAAGTAATAGGGTGTTTCGCTATTTTCAGGCTGTACTTTTGTGCAAGAAATTGTGCTGGCAACTGCTTGAATAGTGACGCCAGAAGAACGCAGTTCAATTTGTACACTGACAGCGCTTTTTGTTTGAAGT